>DASVIU010000441.1:0-7565 GCA_036386275.1 Bacteroidota bacterium
ACCATTGCGCGTCCCCTACGTGGCGCTTTTCCTCTTTCTCGCGCTGGCGTTCATTGCCGGGAGGTTCCTGGAGCGGGTCTGGTTGTCCCCCGTTTCTGCGGTGCTTGTATGGGTCGGTTCGTTCTGGCTGGCTGCGATGCTCTATTTCGTCCTGGCGGTGGTCCTGCTCGATCTCCTCCGTCTCGCCAACCATTTCATCCCGTTCTTCCCCTCTTTTGTGACCGGGAACTACCCTGCCTCGAGGCTCGTGACCGGGTGGGTGGTGACTGCGCTGGTCCTTGTGACGCTCGTCGGGGGCCATCTGAACGCTCTCTCCCCACGGATCCGGGAGATCGACCTCACCGTCCGGAAAAAGTCAGGGGGAAAAGGGGACACGCTGCGAATCGTGGCCGCATCAGATATACACCTGGGAACAATCATCGGCCGGAGACGCCTGCGGTCGATTGTGGATCGCATTAACAGTCTTGAGCCGGACGTCGTACTCCTCCCCGGGGACATCGTCGACGAAGACCTGGCTCCCGTCATAAGGGAGAACCTGGGGGAGACTCTCCGCAGCATCAGGTCGAACCAGGGAGTGTTTGCCGTGACCGGGAACCATGAGTACATCGGAGGGGCGGGGCCCGCCTGTGCATACCTGGCGGAACACGGGATCACGATGCTTCGCGACAGTGTTGCGCGTCTGGAAGGAGGGATGTATATCGTGGGGCGTGAAGACAGGAGCAGCGCCGGATTCGGCGGGAGAAAGAGGAAGACTCTGGAGTCGCTGATGGCGGAAGTCGATACCGCGTATCCCGTGGTGCTGATGGATCACCAGCCGTTCCGGCTCGAAGAGGCGGCGGGGAAGGGAATCGACCTCCAGCTCTCGGGGCACACGCATCATGGACAGCTCTGGCCTCTGAACAAGATCACAGAAGCGGTGTACGAAGTCAGCCGGGGAGAGGTGGTGAAAGGGGAGACGCACTTCTATGTTTCAACCGGCGTGGGAACATGGGGGCCTCCGGTCAGGACAGGCAACCGCCCGGAGATTGTCCTCATACGGCTGCGCGCGACAGGCGGCGTGCCGCCGGCTGCCGCCCGGGTCAGTTCGCCGCGGCCCGGAGCGCAAACCGCGGAATCGTGACCGAAAACTGCTCCCCCCCGGGTCGTTCCATAAGGTACGTCCCCGCCATGGATCCTTCGAACGTCTCCAGGACTGAGAAACTGCTGTATTCGTGGGCGTCACCCGCCGGAATCACAGGCTGCTGGCCTATGACTCCTTCCCCCTCGACCTCCTGGACATCCCCGTTGCTGTTCGTGATGAACCAGTGGCGGCGGCGGAGCTGAACCTCCTCGCCGCTGTTGTTCTCAATCCGTATGAAATATGCGAAGACGAATTTACGCTCGATATGGTTCGATTGTCCGTCAAGGTAGACCGGGCGCACGCTGACTGTAATGTCGTCTGTTGTTGCAACGTACGTCTGCATGTCGAATGAACATCCCGACGTGTGCGGTGGTTCCAGTCCGGGGACGGTCACCTCACACGCCGCTCCGAGGCGTGGTCAACGATTGCGCCCTGGGCGCCATCAACGATCACGGCGCCACAGGTGCCGCTATGAGGCGTGCCCCCCCTGGGTGGGAATGATCCCGACGCTGACTTCCGTCACGGGGAGGACTCTCCTGATCTCCGCGGGATCGATCGAGACGAGGAACCCCCGTTTCCCCCCGTTGATAAACACACGGGGCATAAGGAAGATCGTCGCCTCGGCATACACGGTGAGGTCCGTGCGCGTGCCGAACGGGCTCGTCCCCCCGACGATGTATCCCGTGCGGCGCATAGCCTGGCCGGGATCGGAAGGGACGACGGTCTTGACACCCAGGAACCGTGCCAGGTCCTTCGTCGAGACCTCGCGGTCCCCGTGCATCAGGACGATCATTCCCCTCCCCCGCTCGTCTTCCATCACGAGCGTCTTGATCACCGCGTGCTCCGGTGCATTCAGCGCTGCTGCGGCGACTGCCGTCCCCCCGTGCTCTTCGTACCGGTACAGATGCCCTTCGAACGGGATGTTATTCTCCCGCAGAAACCGGACAGCCTGTGTGACGGGAATGTCAGTTCCGTGACTCATGGAGAGATGCATCGAAAACGCGGGGGAGGTGATCGAGCGTCATCGCGCGCGCGCTCCGGTCGGGGCCGAGATTCTCGATCAGGATGCTGCCGAGTTTCATTTCCACGTCGTACTCCCCGAGCAGTGCGTCGAGCATCAGGAGTGCAAGTGCCAGATACCGGGAGTGCTCCTGCCTTGTGTACGCGGGCATGTAGAGGACGATCCCTTCGCCCGGTCCGCCCGGCGAAAACTCGAACCGGACATTTTCCGGAGAGAGCGCGAGTCCCTGAAATGTGACGGTCCCGCTGACAGCGCGCCGCTTTCTGTACGTGACGACGCTCCAGCGGTTGAGCGGAGGAGCGCTCCGGGCGAGGGCCTCGACCGCCGGAAACGCCTCACGGATGCCGCCGGCGCTGATGACAATCTCTCTCCTCCCCGCCTCGAGGGGGCCTATGTCGAATTCCAGGTCCGGATGGACGCGCCCGATAAGTTCCGTGAGCTCGGCGGCGCTTCCGTCTCCCCCGAACATCGCCTCTTCTGTCCGGAGGAACGCCCGCCAGAATTCCCTGATCGCTATTTCCTGAACAGCCATGCCCTGTCCGTTGTCTCCCCCTTATCGTCGTACCCCCCCAGTATCAGGACGGATCCGGCGAGCAGTGTCGTCGCTGTGGAATAGCTGTACGGCCGGTCGAGTGACGCGATGATCGAAGGTTCCGCCTCTCCTCCCGCGGAATTTAACAGCTCGATCGTCCGGTCTCCCCCTGCAACGATCAGGCCCCCGTCCGCCAGTGGCGCAACCGCCATGCCAAACCTGGCCCGGGGGTGCTTCATGTCCGGGATCCTGATGAACTTTCGCCCCTCCAGGTCGTACCGTTCGATCAGCGCGAGGTCCCCTCTCCAGGCCGTCTGGTCTGTTCCCCCCAGTATCAGTATCTCACCCCGTAAGAGCCCGACCGCCGCCTGCTTGCAGCGCGGCTCCGCCATGTCCCCGACCGCACTGAACGTCCCTGTCGCCGGGTCATAGACTTCGGCGGAGGCCATGACCGCATCGCGGCGCGACAGCCCTCCGGCGACGAGCACCCGCCCTCCCGGGAGGAGCGTCGCGGTGTGAGAATATCGCGGGACGGTCATGCTGCCGGTCGGGGTGAAACTTTTCCTCACCGGGTCGAACAATTCCGCGCTCGCCGTCACATCGCGTCCGGTCCCGCCGCAGATCAGGACGCGGCCGTCGATCAGGAGGGTCGCGGTACACCCCCCCCGGCGGATGCTCATGCTTCCGATCGTCGTGAATTTCTCGCTCGCCGGGTCGTACAGCTCCGCGCTCGACAGTACGCCCATGAGGTTCCATCCCCCGGTGATGAGTACCAGGCCCCCCGTCAGAAGCGTCGCCGTGTGCCCTCCCCGTGCGTACGACATCTCTCCCGTGTAGCCGAACTTTTTCGTGCGGGGATCGAATATTTCGGCGGTCGAAGAGTAGGTTTCGTCCTCCCCCCGGTGTTCTTTCCGGAACCCCCCCGTGATCAGCACCCTTCCGTCCGGCAGGAGCGTGGCTGCGTGGGAAGCGCGCTGTTCCGTCATCGTGCCGAATGGTTTGAGGAGCGGAGGAGGGGGTGGCTCCTTCCCCGCCTGGCGCTCTTCCGGAGCGGATGAGCAGAGTGCAATCAGTATCAGGAGGATGGTGAATCCGCTCATGGGGGCCTCGTTCAGGAGCTCCGGCGTCAGAATTTGAGGTGCTTGACGGTCAGTCCGTTGTTTATCAATTCTGCAAGGGAATCGATGCCGATCCGCAGGTGGATGTCACCGAACTCGCTGGTCACTTTGTGGTCGCTCTCTTCCGTCTTCACCCCTTCCGGGATCATCGGCTGGTCGGAAACGAGAAGGAGCGCGCCTGTCGGGATCTTGTTGAAGAAGCCGGTGACGAATATCGTCGCGGTTTCCATGTCGATCGCCATCACCCGGATCCGGCGCAGGTACTGTTTGAAGAGTTCGTCGTGCTCCCACACACGGCGGTTCGTCGTGTAGACGGTCCCCGTCCAGTAGTCGCGCGCGTGGTTGCGTATCGTCGTGGAGATCGCCTTTTGCAGATTGAACGAGGGGAGCGCGGGAACCTCCGGGGGGAAGTAATCGATCGACGTTCCCTCACCCCTGATGGCGGCGATGGGGAGGATCAAATCCCCCAGCTTGTTTTTCTTTTTGAGTCCCCCGCATTTTCCAAGGAACAGGCAGGCCTTCGGCCTGACGCTCGCAAGGAGATCCATCATCGTCGCCGCGTTGGCGCTCCCCATCCCGAAATTGATGATCGTGATCCCGCGGGCGGTGGCGTTGGGCATCGGCTTGTCTTTTCCCCGCACCGGCACGTTGTGCCATGCGGCGAATTGTTCGACGTAGGCTTTGAAGTTCACAAGCAGGATGTGTTTTGCAAACGCATCGAGAGGCGTCCCGGTGTACCGCGGGAGCCAGTTCGCGACGATCTGTTCTTTCGTCCTCATTTTTCCTTCAGGGCCTGGTTCCTGAGCATTTTCGTCATGTCGTACGGAGCCGGGTCCCCGCCGAGGTAGGTGTGGAACCAGTCGAGGTGCGCGTTATAGTAAAACGGCATCGACTTCACGCCGCTCGGCCAGTGCCCGTCGTTGCTGAAGACGATCAGGCGGGAGGGGACGTGCATCTCCTGGAGGTCCGTGAAGAACTCGAGGCTTTGCGTGTAGGGGACCCTGTAGTCCCTCTCGCCGGTGATCACGAGGCAGGGTGTCTTGAAATTCTTCACCGAGCGGTTCGGCGACCATCGTTCATAGAGATCTGAAGTCCACGGAGTCCCGCCGAGCTCGAATTCCGGGAACCAGAGCTCCTCCGTCGCACCGTGCATCGCCGGAAAATCGTAGACTCCCATCATACAGGCGATCGCCCTGAACCGTGTCGTATGTCCCTCCAGCCACATCATCATTGTTCCGCCGTAGGACCATCCCATGGCCCCGACCCGGTCTTTGTCGACGAAAGGGAGCTTCGCGAGCGAGTCGGTGACTGCCATGACATCCCGGAAGACTTTTCCTCCCCAGTCCTTCGATATCCCTTTCGTGAATTCCTGGCCGTACCCGGTCGAGCCCGTCGGGTTGGGGAAAGCGACGATGTACCCGGATCCGGGGTACACCTGCCAGTCCCCCCGGAAGGCGTCCGCCCACTGCATCTGCGGGCCCCCGTGGACATTGACGATCAGAGGGTATTTCTTCTTCGGGTCAAAGTCATGCGGTGTAACAATGAACGTGTGTATCCTGCGGCCGGTGGGGGAGGGGATCCACATCTCCCGGGCGGGCCGGATGTCGACCGCGTCAGCGAGCTCTTTGTTGAAGAACGTGAGGCGCCTGGCGGTCCCCTCCCGTGTCGGCACGCTCCAGATTTCGCGGGGTTCCCCCACGGTCCTCCGGACCAGTGCGGCGGTCCTGCCGTCCGGGGAGAGATTGAACGCGTCGATCATTCCGCTTTCGTAGATCTTCCTGAGCGTTCCGGATTCAATATCCAGCCCGTAGAGCGGTACACGACCCTCGACGTCGGCGGTGAAATAGATGCTCTTTGAGTCGGGCCCCCATGCAATCTCGTCCACCCAGTTGTCGAATTTCTCGCTGAGTATCCGTTTTTCCCGGGTGGTCCTGTCATACAGTGCGAGCCGGAACCTGTCCGATTCGTACCCCGGCACCTTCTGAGTCCGGTACGCGATGTATCTCCCGTCCGGGGAATATGCCGGGTCGCCGTCATACGCTCTGTTCTCCGCCGTGAGGTTGACCGGGGCGCCGCCGGAGGAAGTGACCGTCCAGAGGTCCTTGTTTGTCGACCTGGCGTCCATGCTGTCCCTCTGGGAGACAAAGCCGATCTCCTTCCCATCGGGAGAGAGGGCAAATCCCACCCCGCCGAGCGAGAAGGGGGGAGAGTCGAACTCGCCCGGAGTCAGGTCTGTGTAGGTCCCGGAGGATATGTTGCGCATGAGTATGTGCGTCTTTCTTCCGTCGCGCCACGCGGTCCAGTGACGGTACAGGAGCCCGTCCGCCATGTGTGCCGCAAGAGGCCCGGCGCTCCAGGACTCTTCGGTGTGCCGGTTGCAATCGTTGTCCGCCCCGCATTCGGGGTAGACCTCCGAGTCAAACACGATTCCTGCGCCGTCTTTCGACCACTCGGGGTTTCCCACGCCGGCGGAAAAATCGGTCAGTTGCTTCGGTTCTCCCACCCCGAGAGGCATAATCCACGCCTGGGCCCCCTTGTTTCGCGTCGAGAGAAAGAGGAGAGATGAGCCGTCGGGGGACCACCTGGGGTGGGTGTCGCTCCCGGTGTTGGCTGTCAGCCGCCTCTGGTTCCCTCCGTCGGAGTCCATGACGTAAATGGCGGCGTGCGTTTTTCCGCCTGAAAGATCGTCTTCCGTGACAACGAACGCTATCTTCTTCCCGTCGGGGGAAAACTGCGGGTCTTCCACGTTCCTGATTTTGTAAAGGTCGGCAAGCGTGAACGCGCGCTTCTGCCCGTCAGCGTGGGAGAGAAGGCATGCCGCCGCGAGAATCACAAGGAGTTGTCTCATCGGCAAAGTCCGGGTCGGTGAAATCATTGTTGAGGAAAGAGGGCTGCCGCGAACCGGCGCGGCGGATTGGTTGGTAACATACCAAAGGCGTCAGGCAAAATCAATCTGTTGCAAGTCAGCGTTCCGCTGTCGATATTTCCTCTCGCGAGTTCAACCAACCGACCTCACACGCCCAATGAATTCCTCTCAAACACGCGTACTGGTAAGCCTGGACGCGTTCCGCAGCAATATCGGTTGTGTCCGCTCGTACTGCGGGAAAGAGACCGGGATCATGGCGGTGGTCAAGGCGAACGCATACGGGCACGGTATGATTGAGCTCTCCCGGGAAGCGATCCGGGAGGGGGCTGACGCCCTGGCAGTCGCCCGCGTATCGGAAGCGCTCGAAATCCGGAGGAACGGGATCGCTCATCCCCTTCTTGTCTTCGAGGTCCCCCCGTCATCCATGATCGATCCTGCACTAGCGGAAGGGATCACGCTCTCCGTGAGTACCGCTGAAGGGGCGGCCTCCATCAGCCGTGCCGCGTCGCTGAGGAGGGGGAATGCTTCCATTCATGTGAAAGTGGATACCGGGATGGGGCGGCTCGGGTTTCCCGATGACGCCGCCCCGGCGGATATCGCCTCGCTCCTCCGGCTTCCCCATCTGGAACTTGCAGGCGTGTACAGTCATTTTGCGACCTCTGAGGATCCGGATACCTGTTTTGCAGAGGCGCAGATTGCCCGTTACAATGAAGTGATCGAGAGCCTGCGCAGGATGGGGATAGAAGTCCCTCTCAGGCATATGGCGAACAGCGGGGCGGTGATCGCGCTGCCGGATGCCCGGTTCGACATGGTCCGTCCCGGCATCATGCTCTACGGGTATCCCCCCTCCCGGTCAATGACCCAGCGGTATCCGGTCACCCCGGTGATGTCTCTCATTTCGAACATCA
>DASVIU010000442.1:0-2376 GCA_036386275.1 Bacteroidota bacterium
AGGAACGTCGATACCGCTCTCCTCCGAGACGACCTCGATACGCCAGACATTGAAGTCGCTCTTCCTTTCACGGAACGGGTGGGTCCGGAACATCGTGTCCACGAAACGCCTGACGTCTTTCCTGAACTTGTCCATCTCTGCCGCCGCATACCCGTCCCCCATCACGACGATATCCACCTTGACGGACGGAGGACCGTTTTCGATAACGGGGGCAACCGCAAAGCGAGGCCGCGGACGCTCCTTCATGACCTGCACAGGATCGGCCGGATCGATTCCCGCGGAGAACACCTCGTGGAATTCCATCTTCCTGTCCCTTCGCGAGAGGGCGAGACGGACCGCACGCCTCGGGCAGGGGAATCTCACGCTCTCTGAAAACGTCCGGTAGACTCCCGCAAGAGCCTCGTCGGTTGTCTGCCATTCGTTGAAGAGGGACGAAAACCCCCTGGAATAGAGGGGGGCATTCGTTGCACGGTCGGTCACCGTCAGCAGGTACTCGCCGAGATTGAGCGTATCGACGAGGTTGACCCGGTGACCGGGCCACGCCCCCTCCAGGAGGGCCCGTTCCAGCGTGAAGCGCTCCTCCCCTTTGGTCCCGGTGTGATAGAGATCCACGCGGAGCGTTCCGCCGGTGAAGGACCTTTCGAAATGTGACTGTGCGGAGACCGTAGCTGCCCCCAGAAGGAGAACGCACACAACTGCAGCGAGTCGTTTCATGACGATTTCCCTTTTCGTGATTTGAACGAGAACCGGAAGGCGGACGGCGGCGGAACGCGGGCTCACTCCTGAAGTCTGAAACGGACGCGGAGGACACCGTCAGCTTGGGCGGTGGAGATGATCCGGAACCCTCCGATCGCACCCGAGTGCCCTACGTGTTCCCCGCTGCACGGGCATGCGTCGTAGTCGCCGATCCGGATGATGCGTATCGTCTCCCCGGCTTCCCCTGGCAGGCGCGAGAGGTTGAACGAGCGGCCCGCCTCCTCCCGTGTCAGAAATTCCTCCCGCACCGGCAGGTCGGCGGCGATCACCTCGTTCACGCGACGCTCGAGATCCTCTCTCTCCTGCGGGGTCAGGTCGCGGTCGAAATGATAGTCGCACTTCGACTTTTTCTTCTCGACATGAGCGCTGAACGCGCGCCCCCGGTTGAACATGCGGACCATCGTCTGGTTGAGGATGTGTTCCGCGGAGTGCATCCGGGGATCGTAGTCTTTCATGGCGGCGTCAGAACGAAGCGCTGATCCCGAGCGTGGGGGCCAGAGCTGCGCGGAGCCCCTTGTTGTTCAGAGGCACGAGCATGTTGAACACAATGACAAACCTCTCTGCGGGCGAGTACCGGAATCCGACGGCTGCGCTGTAGATGTTATCGGTGTCGCTGTCAGGGATGTTGCTGTTGGGAATCTGGCGGGTGGCAACGCCGCTGCTGTCGGTCGAGGGGAATTTCCCCGGGTGATCGTAAATTGTCGTTGTCCCCGGCGCGAGGTGGATCGCCTTGGACGTGTTGAGATCGATGTGTCCCAGTATGTCGAAGGCGAACGTCAGATTCGAGAAGAACTTGCTGTCAAAACCCGCCCTGAATTCCATGGCGTCGCTCTGGAAATCGGCGGGGTTCCTCATATATCCCAGATTGACGTGCGGTGTCACATCACCGATCCGCTTCGAGAGGATCCCCCACACGCGCGCCGTCACTTTTCCCGTCCCCAGGAAGTCTTCCGTCTTCCCGGTCGGGAGGCGGAGATCGAGAAGCGCGGCTGCGTCGAGACTCCCGCCGCGGGCGATGCTGTACTTGGCGCGGAACGCAAGATCACCGATCCCGGTGGCGGTCCTGTTGTAGGGATACGCCGTTTGCAGCACCGGGTGCAGGGAGTCCCCCCCGAAATAATGGTTCGCGAAGCCGTTCACCGCAAACGAGTAGCTGCTGATGACCGCCTTTGCTGTCCCGCTGAGCGTGATGCTGATAAGGGGGAGGGCCACGCCGATATCGAGATCCTTCGTCACTCCGACGGTCGCGGAGAGAGCGCCGATCTGCGCCCGCGCGTGGAGGTCGGTCGTGACCGTGATGACATCGCTCTCGTTCGGGTTGAGCCCCAGCACCGAGTCGACCTTCCCGGCCGTTTTCACTTCCTGGTGGGTGAATGCGAACTGCATTTGATTCGTGGGGAGACCCCGGAAACTCGCCAGATCGAGGTACGTGTAACTCACCTCCAGGGCGATCTTCCCGGCGCCGAGAGGTTTCGCCGTCTCGCCGAATATCGGGCCCAGACTCGTCGCCGCAGGAAGCGGGAGGCCGGTCACCGGATCCAGACCCGCCGAAGCCTCGTATATCACCCCCGCGCCCGTGGAGCTCAGGGGGAACGAGGAGACGTTCCCGGCGATGAGGCT
>DASVIU010000443.1:0-2689 GCA_036386275.1 Bacteroidota bacterium
CTTCCCGTGAGAGGGCCGTTGATCTCGATATCCCCGCTCGATGACCGGAGCCTGATATCGAACCGGGACGGGAGACTGACCTCGAGCGTTAAATCGTCCGAGGACCCGCCAGTATCTTCGATCAGCACCGTGGTACCGCTCTGGGTCATTCTGAGGCCGGGATCCTCGCCGTCATCCACGTCCCTGATCCTGATCGACACCTCGTCCCTGTCCCACGGGTTGATGATGATGTTTCCCCCCCGGATCGTCACTTCGAGCGTTCCCCCCTTCCCGACCGTGAAGGTTTTCGTGCGATCCCCGCCTCCGGCGGGTGCCGCGGGGGCGATGCACGCCGACGCGAGAGAAAGGACGGTGAAAAGAACCGATATGCGTTTCATTGCCGTGTCGCCTCCTGGATAACCGCGCGGGCCTTCACGCGGATATAGTTGTTATCGTCTGTCGCAGCTTTTTGCCTCAGGACCTCAAGTATGTCGCTATCCACGCCGAGCGCGCTCGTCCGGGCCGAGTCGAGGGCGTTGATGGCGGCGACCCGGAGTCCGGGGTTGCCGTCCGTCATGAGGGCGCGGAGCAGGGCCTTCTTTATTTCTCCGTCGAACGGGAGCCGCCTGAGCGCGTTCAGCGCCTCTTTCCTCACGCCCACATTGGCGTCCATCTCCATCGCCTTGATCAGGGCGGACTTGGTCTCAACGTCCTGTGTCTCCACCCCCTGCCTGTTGATCGCATTAACGGCTTTGAGGCGGACACCGGGATTCTCCTCGTTCAACATCGCATGCGTGAGGACCTTCTGTATCTTCGGATCGTCGATGCTCCCACGCATGCGGACCGGAGTGACGGCATCAAACGTGAATTCAATCTCACCCGTTCCCCTCCCGTGATCGACGAAGTGGACATTGGTGATCCGCGTCTCCTCCTCTTCGGGGCGGACACCTCCCGCGGGAAAGGGGGAAGCGAGCCTGGGGGGCTCCTGAGCGGCGGAGGGGGGGAATTCCGACCTGCCGAGGAAGAAACCTACTGCCAGTGTGAACGCCGCGCCGAGAGCGATCCTGTACACAGGAGCGATCGCCCCCGGGTTGAACCACACGGACCAGCCGGAATGCCTGGCACGCTCATTCCTCAGAGCAATCCTGAGCTCCTGGCGCGCTTCGCCGAGGAGTCGTTCGTCCGGCTCGATCCCCACCCGGTGCGCAACGAGAGTCGCGTGGAAACCCCGCAGATCCTCATATTCTTTCCTGCACCGTTCACAGGTCTGAAGATGCCTCTCCAGAACCGCATGTCCGTCCTCGTCTATGTCTCCGGAGGCGGAAAGGAACAGAAGTTCCCTGTACCCGTCGTGTGTCATATCGCGTCCTTCAATTGATCTCGCATCCGTCGTGTGGCCGTGAAGAGGTACCGTTTGACCGTTCCTTCCACGCAGTTCATCATGACCGCAATTTCATTCAGTTTGTACCCTTCAAAATGCCGGAGCGTAAACACGAGCTTCTGTTTCGGCGAAAGTCTTTCGAGAGCTTTTTCGATGCTGGAGGAGATGTCCGCATTCACCGCCTGATGATCCGGCCCTCCGGCGGGATCCCGGATCTCCCCGGGTCCCTCAGTATCTTCTTCGTTTCGATCGTCGATCGAGAGGGTCTGCATCGTCCGGCGATGGCGCGACCTGTGCGTGAGGCACACGTTCACCGTGATCCTGTGGACCCACGTGGAGAACTCGCTCTTGAACCGGAATTTCTTCAATCCCCGGTACACCCTGAGGAAGACCTCCTGGTAGATATCCTTGGCGTCATCCGCGCTCGTGACATAACGGGCAGCGATCGAGAGCACCCTCTTGTCGTGGCGGTACACCAGCTGTTCGAACGCGAGGATATCCCCCTGCTGCGCTTTCCTGACCAGCTCTACGTCATCCATCGCCGGATAGCCCTGAAGTGAATTGTCTGCAGACATACAATTAGACCGGGGAATGTGCCGGATGGTTGCCGGATGGGGACGTGATATCAACGTCCATTTTCCGGTGGATTTCGAGGTCGGTATCTGCTATTGTTACTGAAAACAAGGGCACATGTTTCACACAAGGAGACACAATGACAAGCCTTCCCCCCAGAACCGAAATGGAACGGGCGTATAAAAGCAGCGACTCCATGTACGACGGGGTCTTTTTCCTTGGAGTCAGGACGACAGGCGTATTCTGCCGCCCCTCATGCGGCGCCCGGAAGCCTCTGCCGCAAAATGTGGAGTATTTTGCCACCCCGAAAGAGGCGGTTTTCGCCGGATACCGCCCGTGCAAGAGATGCCAGCCACTCTCGGCCATTGGCGAGCCTCCCGACTGGGCCGGTCGCCTTCTCACGGAGATTGAGCGGGAACCAGCCCGCCGGTTCACAGATGCTTCGCTCCGAGCGATGGACATCGACCCGGCGAAGGCCAGGCGGTTTTTCAACAAGAACTACGGGATGACATTCCAGGCGTACTGCCGCGGCAGGAGGCTGGGAAAGGCGTTCGAGCGGATACGGAAGGGGGAGAAGCTCGACGACGTGACGCTCGGACACGGTTACGAATCCCACAGCGGCTTCCGCGAGGCATTTGCACGAACATTCGGCACACCCCCCGGGAAGGCAAACGGTACGGAGTGCATCACCGTCACATGGATTGAAAGCCCGCTCGGCCCGCTCGTCGCGGGAGCGACCGGAGAGAACCTGGTGCT
>DASVIU010000444.1:0-3010 GCA_036386275.1 Bacteroidota bacterium
GGTTCCTTTCGTGAGCAAGGCCACGGGTGTCCCGCTGGCGAAAATCGCCGCGAAGCTCATGATCGGCCGGTCGATTGCCGAGCTCGACGTGAAGGGGTACGGGTGGGCGAAACACGTCGCGATCAAGGAATCGGTCTTCCCGTTCCCGAAGTTCCCCACCGCCCGTCATTTCCTCGGCCCGGAAATGCGCTCAACCGGGGAGGTGATGGGGATCTCCGACACGTTCGGCATTGCATTTGCGAAGGCCTCGATGGCGGCGGGGACCACGCTCCCGCAGAAGGGGACGGTGTTCGTCAGCCTCAACGATTTCGACAAGAAGGAACGCGCCGTCAACGTCGTCCGGGCATACGTCCGTCTCGGGTTCATCGTCATCGCCACGGAAGGGACGTCGGCGTTCCTTCGCACACACGGGATCGCCAACCGCCCCGTCCTCAAAGCGACCGAGGGTACGCTCAATATCATCGATGTCATTAAAAACGGCTGGGTGCAGCTCATCATCAACACGCCGCTCGGGCCGGTCTCGCGCCAGGATGAACATGCGATAGGCCGCGCGGCCTACGAGTACAAGATTCCCTTCATCACGACACTCTCCGCGGCTGCCTCCGCGGCAAAGAGCATTGAAGCGCTTCGCTCGCGGCCGCTCGAAGTCATGAGCATCCAGGAGCACCACGAGCATGCAGCGCAGGGGGGGGGCACGCACACGGTGGAGACGCTGGAGGATTGTACCCGTCTCGTCGAGTACATCAAAGCCTTCCAGATGTAGCGTGAAAGGGAATCGCCTGTAATGTAAATTATAGGGACGGAGGGGGTTCTATGGCTGGCGGAAAGCTGGGAATATTGAAAGAGCTCTGGGCGTTCATGAAGGAGCGGAAAAAGTGGTGGCTCGGCCCGATCGTCGTGATGCTCCTCCTGCTTGCCCTGCTTCTGGTATTCACGCAGGGCTCGGCGCTCGCCCCGTTCATTTATACCCTCTTCTGACCCTGCGGGAAGTCAGAGGTACCCGTTGTGAGTGTACCACTCGTAGGCCGCCATGATCGTCCTGTCAAACGGCGTGGCCTTGAATCCGAGCTCCCTCTCCGCCTTGGCGGCGGTGAACCAGTTATAGCGCCCGGCGATGGCGGCAAGGTCCCGTGTCAGGGGTGGCTCCAACCCGAGGACTCCTGAGACTGACTCCACGATTCCCCCCAGTCTGGAAAGAAGAGAGAGGGGGAACCGGGCGAAGGGGGGACGCCCGCCGATGAGCGCCGCCGTTCGCCGGAATACTTCCTCGTGCGTCAGGTTCTCTCCTGCAAGTATGTACCGCTCCCCGGTCCGCCCCCGTCCTGCGGCCGCAATCATTCCTTCAGCAACATCCCCGGAATAGACGATGTTCATTCCCCCTTCGACGTAAAAAGGGATGCGTCCTTTCTTGATGTCGCGTATGAGCTGCCCCGCGTGAAAACGTGTGTCCCGTTCTCCGATGATAACGGAGGGGTTGACAATCACGGCGCGGAGTCCACTCCCGGCCCCGTCCAGGACTTCGTCTTCCGCAAGTATCTTGGAGATCTTGTAGCCGCCGGCGTGTGACCGGTCTGCCACCAGTGTCTCGTCCGCCGGTTCGCGGGGTGGCGGGGTGCCTATTGCCGTTACCGAGCTCGTGTGAATGAGCGATCCCACGCCCGCGTCGATGCAGGCTCTGACAACCGCGCGTGTGCCGAGGACGTTGACGCGATGCTGTTCCTCCCTGGCTTTTCGCGCAAATGTCACGAGGGCTGCCGTGTGAAACACGGTATCGCATCCCTCCATGGCTTTCCGGAGAACGCCGGCGTCGCAAATGTCTCCCGTGTGCACCACCCTGGGGATCCCCTCCAGGAACCGGGTGTCGGACCCCGGCCGGACGAGTATGCTCACGCGGACCCCGAGGTCGTGGAGACGGATGGCCAGCGCGGAACCGACGCACCCCGAGGCCCCTGTGACGAGGGCGGTATGCATCTAGCTCCCGGGCAAAACCCTCTTCAGGAACGTTATGAGTCTTTCGTTGAAAAAGGCGGGGTTGTCGAGGTTGCTCAAATGAGCGGCGCCCGGGACGATATATATTTCCGCACCGGGAATCTTCGCCTTCATTGATTGTGAAGAGGAAGGGGGCGTCACGGTATCCCTTTCGCCGACAAGTATCAGTGTCGGCACGGATATCTTGCCAAGCGAGGCCGTCGTGTCCGTCCGCGCCGCGAGTGCAATAAGAGTCCCTGCAATGCTCAAGGGGGGAGTGCGCGCAATGACCTGCCGTATCGATTCGACGGCGGGAGGGTTGGTCGAAACCGTCTCCTGCGCAAACATCATCTTGACGTAGTCGGCGGCAAACGCGGCCGAGCCGTTTTTCTTCACAGCCCGCACGGATGCCGCACGCTTGATGCGCCCCTCGTCGGTATCCGGCTCGCTTCTCGTGTCGCACAGAACGACCGCAACGAATCTCCCCGGTTCGCGTTCGAGGGCGCGCAGCGTGATATATCCCCCCATGGAGAGCCCAACAATCGCTGCTTTGGATATCTTCAGATGATCGAGAAGCGCGAACAGATCGTCGACGTGGGACTCGATCGTGTATTGACCGTCCCCGACGTCACTCATCCCGTGACCGCGGATGTCATATGCAACTGCCCGGAAGCCTTTTGCTGCAACGGCATCCATCTGGCCGCGCCACATCTCGAGGCTGAAAGGGAAACCGTGCACGAAGAGGACCGGAGGCGCTGTGGACTCTCCGGAGAGAAAGTAGTGGAGGGTGAAGCCGTTGAGAAGTGCGCGCATGGCTCAGGACAGGAATGTGATGAAATATGCCGCGGCGGCGGCCGCAAAGGCGGTCTTCACCAGCCAGCCGAGTATCCGGGCTGCAAGGAACTGCTTCTGAGATTCGTCGACGTACCGGCTCATGACAAGGGTCGGTACCGAGACCATCAGCCACATCAACGCCCCGACAAGATACGCGTCCTGGGGGTCGTGACCGACGGTCCGGTACACATACCCAATGAGAGTACAT
>DASVIU010000445.1:0-3053 GCA_036386275.1 Bacteroidota bacterium
GGATCTGGCTCAGCATCGGCATGGCATACGGGACTTACGGAATGGTCGAAGTCCCCTACGGCCTGACGCTCGAGTGGTTCGTACTTGGCGTCCTGAGCTACATCGTCATGGGTATCGTCGCCTCGCTCGTGTACGGGAAGAAACCGGCACAGGGAGCCTGAGGAGAGATGAGCCGCATTCGAGGGGTGTGAATCCACAGGGGATCGAAGCCCCCTGTCGCCCGTCGGGAAGGTGCTTCGATCCAGTTCCTTGGGTGGGATATTCAGTAAGGAACGGGAGTGGGCTGGACCTGCCAGCGATGGCCATCCCAGTACCGGACTTCTCCGGCGACGACTTTCATATAGTCGTCAAAGAAACCGCCGGTCACAAGCCCCTTCGTCGCCAGCCGGTCGAACAGTTGCTTCGTCGCGTTCTCTGACTTGACTTCTACAATGCTGAAATTCGCCCTGAAGATGTATTCGAAATAAATGTTCAGGGAATCCGGGGTCCCTCCTGCAACGATGCGAAATCCCGGTTCATCCTGCAGGGGCACCGCCCTCGCGCCACGGAAAAAGACGATTGCCCCGAACCCCTTCGCCACTTCAGTCTGAGGCACGTGAACGTAATATCTCTCGGCCGCTGAATGCGGGAGGCCAAACCCGCCGGAAAATGACGACTCCCCGTCGCCGACAATCAGAGAAGGATCGAGACCCAGGATAATCGCCGTAAAGTCCCCCTCTTCCCTGTCACTCCCGCCGAACAGAATGAACTCCTTCCGGGCTCCATCTGTGAGCGGTTTCACGCCCATAAGCCGAAGCTGTCCGAAATGCCGAAACGTGCCCAACCGTTTCCCGCCGGCGTCGTAGCGGGATACGATCGACGGGGAATGGAGATCATTTGAGAGGACGAGGATCTCCATGTGTCCCGAACCTGAAAAGTCGCCGACGCTAAAGCCACCTATGTGGAATTCGTCAGGATAGATCCGGTCGCGACACTCGACCGCCTCCCCCGGTTTGATCTTCAGGACATCGGCCTTCCTGTAATCGAGAATGTGCAGAACATCGCCGTCCTCGACCTCACCCGGATCCAACGGTAACGACGTGATGATTTCGTTCATCCCGTCTCCGTCCAGGTCTGCAAGTTGCACGTCTTTCAGCCCGGTCGTCTCCTCCTGGTCCACGTATTTGCCCAGGTGCGCGACCGGCAACGACCAGAGTTTTTCATCCTCCCGGTTATACGCATCGAGTGTATTCTGATATTTGTTCTCGATGACTCTGATCGGATTGAGGTCGCGTAACGGTGTCCTGAGGAACGTCATGATCAGCATGACGATCCCGCCTGCGAGAACCAATCCCCCCCCTCCGGCAACGAACGGGTGTACACGAACGAACCGGCGCACAAAACCCCGAGTACGAACCTTTGAAAGGGGTGCCTCCCGAAACGGAAATTCAAAGATATCCAGGGCGCGCCTGGAGGTCACGGCAAGGCTCCCGGAGGAGAAGGGGACGCCGGCAGGACGGGTCAGAATTTCGACCTGCAGTTCCGCGTAGAAGGACGAGGCGTCATCAACGAGGGTGCGGCACCCGGCGCACTCCTTCAGGTGGGCCTCAATCCACTCCCGATCTGACTCTCCATCGGGCGAGAGAAGGACGTACAGCTCAATACTGTGCTCGCTTGGATGTTCCATCTTCACTCTAGTATGTCCTTACAACTTGACCGTCATGCCGAAAGGAGGGGAAAAAACTACGAATTCACACTCCCTTTCAACTATTCATCCGAAGAATTTCGACCGACCTCTTGTAGGCCAGCCGGGAAAGGTACTCCAGCCGGGCCCTGTGCGTGGCCCTGTATTCCGCCTCGGAGAGGGAAGGGATGAGCGACTGGAGGCCCGAAAACAATGAGTGGCCGTCGGATTCCTCGCCTGTGAAACGCAATGCAACATTTTTTTCTATCACTTCGATGTATTTCCGAAACATGTCCCGCTCCATTTTGCCGCTGTCGACGTATTCCACCGCCATCCTGGCGAGCACCTCCCTGCAGGCAGTCTGTACGAGCGTCATGATTTCCGGAACGGTAAAGTGATCTTCGACGGCCGCATTGGAGGGTTGCGCAGAGTCAACGGTGAAATAGATCGATTTCATCGCGAGGGCAACGGTTGTCAGGGAGACCAGCCTCGAGCGCTCACGCTGACTTCGAAGGATGCGGGAAAGATGGGCAAGTATCGCTGGGACATGTTCGTCAGGACGGGCGTCCTTCCTCAGGGCTCTTTCCAATTCCTCCCGGCTGAACGGGGGAAGGTTTTCCAGGGAAGGGGAGAATGCCGGAAGGATGAACGTTTCGCCGAATCTCTCGGCGACGGTGAAGTTGCGAAGCGCCTGGATCGACAGCTTAATATTGCGCAGGATCTTCCCGAGGTAGGGGTCGGCCTCGCCATAGAACCGTACGACCCCATGGTTGACTTTCGTGAAGACAATCCGCCGGAGGTGCGTCAGAAGTTCCTGATCGGAAGCCGCGTCGCGGTCGATCCCCTGGAAGTACGCTCTCATCTGCAACAACGAGCCGTCCTCACCCCGCTGGAAAAGCTCCGCAATGCAGTCGTACGCGAGATCGCGGTAATTCGTTCCGTGCACACCGGAATCCAGCATCACGGGCGCAATTTTCCTGCGCAGTGCCACCGCCGCCATCGAATGACAGAGCTCGACCAGCCCGTTGAGCTGTTGCAGCGTCAGTGTGTTCCCGACTGCGGCCTCGATCCAGAGCCTGAGGTCGGGTGCGATTGGTTTGCTTGGCATCAATTGGGGACAGGGGGGTTACAGGCCGGCATGCCGGACGTTTCCAGAGACAATATAGGATGTCCCGCGAAATATTGCCAGCCCGGTTCAGTGTGTCCCGCATGAACGCAGCGGGACTCTAAGTCCCGACTGAGAGCGGAGGGGCTTCCCGCTCAACGGGATTCCGCACAGGAGCGGATTTTTCCGCGACATGTTTCGCTTTCCCCGCAATGAGGGGGGACCTCAGGTTCATGACCGCGACGCGCCACTGGTCGACCTTTGAATAGACGACCGGCACGAGCA
>DASVIU010000446.1:0-3647 GCA_036386275.1 Bacteroidota bacterium
TGGTCTCAGTCGTCTTCAGCGGCGTGATCGGATTGTTTCTTGCGTTCGTGTTCACGCAATACCGCTTTCCCCTCCGCTCTCTCCTTGCCCGGCTGGCGGTCCTTCCGGTTGCCCTTCCTCCCCTTGTCGGCGTCATCGCGTTCCTGTTCGTCTTCGGCGAGACCGGGATCATTCCCCGGGGGCTCCAGCTCCTGTTCGGTACTGCCGCGCCTGTGATTCCCGCGGGGGGGATATCCGGTGTGATCCTCGTGCACGTCTATTCGTTCCATGTCTATTTCTACCTCTTCGTGTCCGCGGCGCTCGGTGCAGTGGATGGTTCGCAGCTCGAGGCGGCCACGGGGCTCGGAAGCGGTCAGTGGCGCACATTCGTCCGGGTGGTCCTCCCCGAGCTCCGGCCCGCACTGCTTGCTGCTTCGGCGCTCACGTTCATGTCAAGCATGGCGTCATTCACGGCGCCGCTCCTGTTTGCCGGGGGGAAGAATTTCATCACGCTCCAGATCTACTCCTCCAAGCTCAACGGTGACATCGACCTTGCCGCGGCGCAATCGGTCCTTCTGACCGGCGTGTCTCTTCTGTTCTATCTTTTTCTCACACTCGGTCCCGCCCGCAGGTCAGGCTATGCGCGGAAAGGTCCCGCGGCGGCGGGACTCATTGCCCCGGGAAAACTGTCGCGCCGCTTCATGATCGTCGGTGCATTCACGCTTCTCGGCATCGAGCTCCTCCCCGTGATCGCGATAATCGCTCTTTCGCTCGCGCGCGAAGGGTCGTGGACCACGCAGTGGGTCCCCTCGGCGTACACCCTCGGCAATTACGCGGCGTTCTTCACGGACGCCGCTCTCCTGAAGCCCGTGGTGAACAGCCTGGAAATGGCCCTCCTGGCGGTTGTCGCATCGCTGGCATTCGGTATTACCGCCGCTTTCCTCGTCTCCAGGACGAAGAGCCGTCTCGCCGGCACCTGGGCAAACCTCGCGCTCACGCTTCCGTATGCCGTCCCGGGGACGGTCGTCGCCGTCGCGTTCATACTCGCGTTCAACAGGCCGGTGCTCCCGGGTCTCCCGACCCTCCTTGTGGGGACATTCTGGATACTCCCGCTGGCCTATTTCGTGCGCGAGTATCCCGTGGTCATCCGCTCGGTCTCCGCCTCGCTCGAAGGAATGGATGGCTCGCTCCTGGAGGCGGCCTCGGGGCTTGGCGCAGGACCGCTCCGCAGGTTCCGCTCCGTCGCTCTCCCGGCACTCCTCCCGGGGATACTCTCCGGCGGCGTGCTCGTCCTCATCGGATCGCTCGGTGAATTTGTTTCCTCGATACTCCTCTATACCTATGACAGCCGCCCGGTGTCGGTGGAAATCCTCGCACAGCTCCGCCTTTTCAATATCGGGGCTGCGGCGGCATATTCTGTCATACTGATGCTCATCATACTCGGCCTGTTGCGCCTCTCGGGGGGATTGCTTGCATCAGATCGCCGTATGTCGTATATTTTATGATGAGTTAGCCACGCCCAAGGGTGGCGTGGTCGTTGACGCCTGGGGGACACACCGATCCGCGGATATCCCGTGGCCGCCGGTGGATTATTGCGCCCGTAGCTCAATTGGATAGAGCGTTGGCCTCCGGAGCCAAAGGTTTCGGGTTCGACTCCCGACGGGCGCACGACAATTATCTGTACGTACTCACATAACCGGTGAAGGACCGTCCAACCCGATGCTCCGTCCGAAAAAGAACATCTCAAAGAGAGACCTGAAGGAAGACGTGCTGGTCTCGACATACGTGAAACTGACGTCGTTTTATGACACGAACAAGCGGGCGATCAGCATCGGCGTGACCGCCGTGGTTGTCTCCGTGTTCGCGGTCGTCATATTCCTCAAGAACCGGTCCGAGAATAACGAGAAGGCCATCACCGCGCTGGGAGCCATATTCGAAACGTACGACGCTGGACAGTTCCAGAAGTCGGTCGACGGGATCCCCGAGAAGAACATACAGGGGCTCAAGTCCATCGTCGACAACTACGGCGGTTCGGCGACAGGCGATCTCGCGAGATTCTACCTCGCCAACGCGTATTCCCAGCTCGGCAGGTACGACGAGGCTCTCAAGGAATTTGAAGACTACAGCCCCTCGGGGGAGCTTCTCTCCGTTTCACGTCTGTCGGGAATCGGGTCCTGCTACGAGGCAAAAAGCATGTTCAAGGAGGCGGCGGCGTCCTTCGAGAAAGCGGCGACGCAGTATCCGAAGGACGTGAGTGCGGCGGAGAACCTGAACAATGCGGCGCGGGACTACGGTCAGTCGGGGGACAGGGAGAAGGCGATCGAGCTCTACAAGCGCATCAAGAAGAACTACCCGACCACAGCCTTCGCCCGGGACGCCGACCGGTACATCGCCCAGCTCTCGGTATAGTGTCCCGCCCCGACCCGGGCCGGGTGAGGTACAGCGGCTTCACAACAGATCAGAGTCGTTCTGCGGGACTGCATGGGCTTCCTACCGGACAAACCACTCACGCGCACCGTTCTGAGGATTTCGGCGCCCGCTGTTGCCGGACTCTCCGCGCAGATGGTTGTTTCCGTGGTGGACACTGCGATGGTCGGGAGGCTGGAGAACACCTCCGTGGTCCTTGCGGCGATGGGCCTCGGCATGCTCGCCACGTGGGCCATCACCAGCGTCTTTTCCAGCCTTGCGACCGGCACCCACGTTCTCGTCGCCCGGCGCACCGGCGAGACTGACTACGCGGGGGCCGGGAGCGTTCTCAACAACTCCCTCCTCCTCGCCCTGGTCCTCGGCCTCGTCTTCGGCGCTCCCGGGTACCTCTTTTCGTACAACGTCATCGACTTCTTCTCGAGCGACCACGCGGTGGCGGTCGCCGGGACCGGGTACATGCAGTGGCGCTTCTTCGGCCTCATCTTTTTCCTTTTTGTTGTCTCCTACCGCGGTTTCTTCAACGGAATCGGCGACACCCATGTTTTCATGTATTCGGCGATCATCATCAACTTCACGAACATCGCGCTCAACTACGTCCTGATATTCGGCGCCTTCGGCATACGGCCCATGGGGCTGACCGGGGCGGGGGCCTCCAACGCCATAAGCAACGTCGTCGGCTGTCTTTTCTTTCTGAGTGTAACTTTTCTGCGCCGGTACCGAACAAGATACAGGTACTATGCCCGCGTCAGGATCTCGGGCGACCTGCTCCGGCAGATAGTGAAAATCTCCGTTCCGGTCTCGTTCCAGAACATCCTGATCCTGCTCGGATTCCTCGTTTTTGTGTCGATTACGGGGATGATCGGCACTTCTCAGCAGGCGGCGAGCCAGGTCGTCATCACGGCGCTATTCATGTCATTCCTCCCCTGTTTCGGATTCGGCGTCGGGGCGCAGACCCTTGTCGGGCAGAGTCTGGGGAACGGGAAACGACAGCTGGCGCGGAGGTATGGGCTGGAAACGGCGCGCCTGGCGACCTACTTTACGATACTCCTCGGCGCCGTGTTCATACTCTTCCCCGACCTGGTGATCATACTCATCACGACAAACCGCGAGGTCACCGAAATCGCGAGGCCGATCCTCCGGATCGCCGGTGCCGCGCAGGTATTCTACGCCTCGGGGATCGTCCTTGCTCATGCGCTCCAGGCAGCGGGGGCTACGGTGTACGTCATGCTTGTCGAGGTGCT
>DASVIU010000447.1:0-1922 GCA_036386275.1 Bacteroidota bacterium
CTGTCAGCCGCTCCACGATTCAGTACGTCAATTGGTTTTCGCTGGACAATATCTGTTCGGACCACCATGTGGAGAAATGGAGCGAACCGTTCTGGGAGATGCTGGCAACATATGCGCGCATGATGGCGAAGGGGAGGCAGAACACTTTCTGGTTTCACTGGAAGGACTACTTCACGTTCGCACAGGACGGCAATGTTACCGAATTCCGCCGAGACAGACTGGAGCGGCTTGTCCGGACATTCCTCGGAGCGGGGTTGCACACGATCGAGGGGTCGCCGATTACCGGCAGGCTCGATTGGCTCTCTTGCCTGATGCTGATGAATGCTGACATGCCCGACGGAAGGCGTGTGACGGCGCTTTCCGACACGGGCAAGAGGATGATCACGCAGATGGCTGTCCGGATCATTGCGACGATGCGGGAAAACCACTGGGAGAAGCAATGGTTGCAGGCGATCATCGACGAACCGACGGACGAGTACGTTGACCGGTACAAGGAGGCGTCAGCATTGCTGAGGTCCTTGAAGCCTGATATCCAGCTCCTTGAGGCAACGATGACTGTGAACCTGAGCGGGATGGTCAACGTGTGGTGCCCGCAGGTTCAGGAGTATCAGGCACACAGGGACTTCTTCGACGGTCGCAAAGCCGCGGGGGACAGGGTGTGGGTCTACACCTGTCTCAGCCCCGGGGGGCCCTGGCTCAACCGGCTCCTCGATGAAGAGCGGCTCAGACCTGTGTACATCGGCTGGGCCTGCGCGAAGTTCAATCTCCAGGGATTCCTTCACTGGGGGCTTAACCATCATGGAGACCAGCCGTACGAAGGACTGGTGGTGTATCACGACGGTCCGCGGGCGTTCTTGCCGGCGGGCGACTCCCACATCATCTACCCGGGAAAACAGGGGCCGCTCTCAAGCCAGAGATTTGAGGCTCATCGGATCGGGATGGAAGACTATGAATTGCTGAGCCAGCTCAAGGCGAAATCCCCGGAGACAATGTTGAAGATCATCGATCAGACCTTCCAGGCTTTTGACAACTACAAGAAGGACGTGACAGACTACAGAAAAACGCGGGCGCTTTTGCTGGACACTCTCGACCGGCTTTGAGGTCCAGGATCCCGGCACAACGCCACCTCTTTCAACACACGCGAGGGGACCCGGCACAAGAGGAAGGGGACTAATCCCTTTTTCATCCTTTGGGATGATTGTGCCGCTGGTTCTTCTTAGGTAAGTTGGAGATGGTGAGTTGGACGCCTTCCAACCCGCAGGGGGACAGCACCGGCTTATGGAAGGGAGAGTTCAACACCTCCCGTTCGGTCATACGTCGCTGCACCACATTGTTCCCCCCGGGAAAGGCACTGCATGAATATCCTTCTCGTCTGCCCCGAATATCCGGATAACTTCTGGTCTTTCAAGCACGCCCTCCGATTCGTTTCCAAGAAAGCCGGGCAACCTCCCCTGGGATTGTTGACCGTTGCCGCTCTCCTGCCTTTTGAATGGGAGAAGAAGCTTGTCGATCTCAATCTAACCCCTCTCGCCACCGAGGATCTCCGATGGGCTGACTACGTCTTCCTCGGCGGGATGTCGGTCCAGGCGGAGTCTGCGCGGGAGGTCATCGCCCGATGCAACGAGGTGGGGACGAAGATTGTCGCAGGCGGACCGCTGTTTACCGCCCGGCATGAGGAATTCCAGGGAGTGGACCACTTCGTTCTGAACGAGGCGGAAATCACGCTGCCGCGGTTTCTCGATGACCTCCTGGCCGGGCGGCCGAAACATCTGTACGAAACAGATAAGTGGGCGGATCTGGGCACGACCCCCTTGCCGATGTGGGATCTGATCGATCCCGGCCAGTACGCCACACTGAATATTCAGTACTCGCGTGGCTGCCCGTACGACTGCGAGTTCTGCGACATAACAGTCCTCTATGGA
>DASVIU010000448.1:0-14965 GCA_036386275.1 Bacteroidota bacterium
CCGACTGGAGCCTCCCCGGCGGACTCGATGTTGACGGCACGTTCTACGACGGGGGGATCCTGATCTGGCACATCGACGAATCGGTGATCAACGCAAAGATCGCGACGGATGCCGTCAATGCAGATTCCTCCCACCGTGGAGTGGATCTGGATGAAGCAGATGGCTCGCAGGATATCGGCCACAGCTATGACCTCATCTCGGCGGGGCTCGGGAGCGAGGCGGGGACAGCACTGGATTTCTGGTTCAAAGGGAACTTGTCCCCCGTCAACAAGAATGAGTTCTCCGCCGTCACATTTCCGAGTTCCAACAGCAATCTCGGGGCACTGAGCCACATCACCGTAAATAACTTCAGCGCGCGCGGTCCGCGCATGACCGCCCAGGTGATCCGGGGCGATGCCATCGCACCCGTTCAGGGATTCCCGCGTCAGGTGGGTGAATCTCTTCCCTTGAACGCGATGAGTGTCGCGGATTTCGGAGGCACCACAGGGCAGAGGTTGGTGGTCGGGACGACCGGCTACCCCCTGCCGAAATACAGCACCGGCGGAGAAGTCGATCCGGCACCGGTCGGAGGGAAACTGTACCTCCTCCCCCCGGATTCGACCGGCCACATCGTGCCGTTCCGGACCTCAGGAGTGGTTGCCGTGTCAACGGCTCAGAGCCGGGGCTTCTGGTTTTCTCCGGCGGTGGCGGATCTCAATGGGGACGGGATACCGGACCTGATCACGGTGGATGCCGAAGGTACCGGCGGCAGCGGGAGCGTCCGCGCGCATTCGGTGGGGAGCGCGACTCCTGACAGCCTTGCGACACAGTTATTTGTCCGGCCCATCACCGGCGGACCCCGGACAGCTCCCGTGGTGAGCGATTCGCTCATCGCGGTGGGGAACCTGAACGGTGCCGTGTTCTTCCTCAGATTCGACGGCACGATTGCGGACAGCATCGTCCCGCCGCCCCCCGCGGCCGCGGTCGAGGGGATCAGCAGGTGGCCAGGACCGAATGCGTTCGTCATCACATACGGCGACGGCACAGTGCGCCTGACGCGCCGCACGAGCGCCGGAACCCCCGCCCGTCCCGACATCGTGCGCGTGCTTGGAACCACGACGGCATTTGCGCCGGTGACCGGTTTGTTCGGCCAGGACAGTGTGCACGGCAGAATCCTCACGGCGTTCCTGACGTTGGACGGTTCGCTCTTTCTCGTTGACTCCTCCCTGTCGCCCGTCCCCGGGTTTCCGGTTTCAGCCCGGGCTGCGGGTCAACCCGTGCTGGCGGATGTCAACGGGGACGGAATCCGGGATATCGTTGTGTGCGGCGGACAGGGAATAAGCGCGTATAACATTTCCGGAGCGCTTCTCGACAACTTCCCGGTCAGTGTGCCGGGCGGTGTCCTATTGCAATCGCCGCTGATTGGTGATGTGGACGGCGACGGGAAGGTCGAGATTGTCGTGCTCTCCGGGAAAGGCCTGGCGTACGCCTTTACCGACCAGGGGCGGCCTGTGTTGGGATTCCCGATTCCCGTAGGCCCGGGTGAACCCGCCGGCGGGGGGGCGGCTGAATCAGGGGCTCTCCTGACGGCGGGCGGCAGGATCATACTCGCCGTCGCTTCAGGCGACGGATCGGTATCCGTCTGGATCACCGGGCGTTACACCGGTTCCCCCGATCCAAGGCTCTATCCCTGGCCCCAGTACGGCAGGGACTCCCGTCACAGCGGGCTGGATCTTTCGCCTCTGGCAATTGTTCCGCCGGCGTCCGCGTTCTTTCCCCCGGACCGTGTCTACAACTGGCCCAATCCGGTCTATGACGGGAAAACGTTTTTCCGGTATTTTGTCAAAGACAACGCATCGGTGAACATCAAGATATTCGACATGGCCGGAGATCTCGTCACGACATTGAGCGGCCAGGGGACAGGGGGGGTCGATAACGAGATCCCGTGGGACGCGTCGCACGTACAGAGCGGGATCTATTTTGCGAGGATTGAAGCGAACAGCGGGGGGTCGAGCGGTGTGAAGATCGTGAAAGTCGCGGTGGTGAAATAGTGCGCCTGATCCCTGATACTGTTCCTATTACGAAGCTCTCCGCATTCCGGTCAGCCGCGGCACTTCTCCTTATCCTCCTTGTGGCATCCCGCCTCGCGGCGCAGGAAGACTTTAGCCATCCGGAACTCGTCTGGAAGACGATCGAGACCCCCCACTTCTTCGTTCACTACCACGAAGGGGCGGAGCGGACGGGCCGGACCGTGGCAAAAATCGCGGAAGACATCTACGAGCCTGTGACGTCTCTCTACGACCACAAGCCCTCGGAGAAGGTGAGCTTCGTCATCAGGGACTATGACGACATCTCCAACGGTGCGGCCTACTTTTTCGACAACAAGATCGAGCTCTACGCCCCCAGCATGGACTATGAGCTCCGGGGGACGCATAACTGGCTGAGGAATGTCGTCACGCACGAGTTCACACATATCGTGCAGGTGCAGACCTCCATGAAGTTCGGGAGGCGCATGCCGGCGATTTACCTCCAGTGGCTGGGATACGAGGCCGAGCGGAGACCCGACGTCCTCTACGGCTATCCGAACGTCATTGTTTCGTATCCCGTTTCCGGCTTCCTGGTTCCGGCCTGGTTTGCCGAGGGGGTCGCGCAGTACAACCGGAACGACCTGCGGTATGATTTCTGGGATTCCCACCGGGACATGATACTCCGCTCCTACGCGCTCGATGGAAACATGCTCACGTGGGAGGAGATGGGGGTCTTCGGCAAGACGAGCCTGGGCAACGAGTCGTCGTACAACTCCGGGTTCGCGTTCGTCAGCTATATCGCCCGGAAGTACGGGGAGAACGCGCTCGCGGAGATTTCACGGAACCTCTCGACGCTGACGGAAGTGAGCATCGACGGCGCCATCCGCCGGGCGGTCGGGAAGAGCGGCGGCGACGTGTACGAGGAATGGAGATCGGAAGTCCGGAGAGACTACGGAGAGCGGGTTGCCCGGGTTCGGACGAACCTCCGTGAAGGCGAGCCCGTGAAATTCGACTCGACCGGGGCGGTCGTTGATCCGGGAGAGCTGCAGAAAACCGAGTTGATGATCGCCCGGGACGAATTCCCCCGATCGCCGGGGGGGCAGTCTTTCCCCTGCTGCCGGTTCAATGACATGACGGGCTTCGCAAACCTCTATCCTGCGTATTCTCCGGGGGGGAAAAAGTTCGCCTACGTCAGCGCGAAAGGGGGAGACTACTGGGGTCTTTCGTCCCTCTACGTGTATGATCTCATGACCGGGAAGGAAGCCCTCGTTCGCCCTGGTGTAGCGACTTCGGCGGCCTGGTCTCCGGACGGGAACAGCATATTCTACGCGAAGCACACACGGGATAATCCCCACTGGTATCTCCAATTCGACATCTACAGGTTCGACTTCAGGACTGAGAAGGAGACGCGCATCACGCACGGCAGGCGCGCATTGCAGCCCTCTGTGTCTCCCGACGGGAAAACGCTCGCCTACGTCGTCAACGCCGACGGAACGACCAATCTCGCAGTCGCCGACGTCGGAGGCACGAACGAGCGTGTTATCACCAGTTATGGGGAGGGGGAACAGGTCTACAACCCGAAGTGGTCCCCCTCGGGGGACCGTCTGATATTCGACTATTCGATGAAGGACGGCCGGAGTATCGCTGAGATACACCCGGACGGGTCGGGACTCAGGTTCATCATACAGGGAAACGACGACTCGAGGACCGGCGTCTTCACCCCCGACGGGTCCCGGATCCTGTTCTCGTCGGATCGTACGGGGATATTCAACCTGTATTCGTACGACGTCTCTTCGGGTTCGATCGCGCAGGTGACGAACGTTCTGGGAGGGGCATTTTGCCCTACGGTCAATGCATCGGGTGACATCATCTATTCCGCCTACACATCGGGGGGGTACAAAATCTACAGGCTCACGGACCCGGGATTCCTTGTCGAAGGTAATTTCCATTATGCACTCGCTGAGGGATCGTCCGGGCGTCCCCCCGCCCTCTCTGCTGCCCCGGCGTCTGCGACGTCACCTCAGTTTGACTGGGCGGCGCTCAGATCGTACGACGACAGGGGGATCCCTCCCGCGAGCGTGAAGCCGTACAGGAACATATTCACAAGCATAACGTATGTCCCGTTCATACGCGTCGACAATTATAACCCGGGAAACAAAGCCCTCGATCTGATCAAGCCCGGTCTGTATCTCTTTTCCAATGACGTCCTCGAAAAAATAGGGTTCTTTGCGGGCGCCGCAATCAACCGCCAGATGGAACGGGACCTGTTTCTGCAATTTTTCTACAGGGACAAGGTGCCCCTCCTGTACACCCTGGGGCTCGCTCCCCAGGCGAGTGTCGAGATTTATAACGTCACGCGGAAGACGGGGAACGAAATCTCGCTCCCCGCATCGACGATCCCCGTCTCCGTGACATACGACCTTCTCGAATTCGACTTCGCACTCAGTCAGGCGTTTCTGTCGCAGTTCGGCAACCTCGAGTTCCGGTACGCCCACAGCCGCTACACCTCGATTATCGACAACTTCGTCGATCCCGAGACCAATCCTCCGTCCCTCATCCCGTCTTCCGGCGATCTCTACCTGATTGCGAACACGATGAACCTCACATTCAAGCTGGACGCGATCGTCCCCTCGAGCACGATGGAAATCAACCCCGCCGGACGGCGCATGATGCTCCGGGTCGGGAGGGAACTGAACAATTTCAACGGCGACGGCCAGTACGAGATGACGGCGTCGGGTCTCCGTCCCGTCTACAAGACCGTGAACTTCACCCGCCTCGAAATGACATGGCATGAATACATCCCGTTCCTCTTCAGGAACCACACGCTCACTGCCTCAGTGAGGGGAGGGACGATCATCGGGCCGCAGGTCGACGAGTTCTTCGATTTCTACGGCGGGGGGTTGATCGGGATGAAGGGGTACCCGTTTTATTCGATCGGCGGGAACGATCTCGCCGTCGCGGGGCTCACATACCGGTTTCCGATCTCGAGCAACCTTGACTTCCGGTTTTTGCAGATCTACTTCGACAAGCTGTACGCATCGTTCTACGGCGACATCGGCAATGCGTGGGGTGAGAACAACGCCGTCCCGGGTGGGTGGAAGGGGGACGCAGGGGCCGAGCTGCGGCTCGAATCGTATTCGTTCTATTCGTATCCGACCCGCTTCTTCTTTGATGCGGCGTACGGGCTCAACAAGTTCGACAGGTACGTCAGGAGCAGCAATCAGTTCGTGACATACGGTAAGGAATGGCGGTTCTACTTCGGTGTCCTCTTCGGATTCGATCTCGACTGAATCCTGTCATTGCGAGCAAAGCGAAGCAATCTGGTTAACAAGGCGTCATTGCGAGCGTAGCGAAGCAATCTGGTCACAAGGAGCGAAAACATGAATAGCCAAATTTCCATCGTCCTTCTCGCGCTCGCGGCGTGCTCCCTTTCGGCGCATGCGGGGGAAAACCCGTCGAGCGTCGTCCTCCGTCATGACGCCCCGGGCACGGCGCTGAGCGGGAACGCCCGGATCGATTTCAGCGCGGTGCCCGTGTCACCGGCGCCATTTCAGGAAGGTTCACCGGATGCGTCGCAGGCGTCGCGGAAATCTCCGTGGCTCGCAGGGGGACTCTCGCTCGTGGTACCTGGTGCCGGTGAATTTTACTCGGAGAGCTATCTGAAGTCGGCGGTCTTCCTCGCCGCGGAAGCGGTGCTCTGGGTGATGGCGTACAAGTACGACAAGAAGGCTGACCGGCAGACCGACTTCTTTCAGAACTATGCAAACGCCCACTGGAGCGTGGTGAACTACGCACAGTATGCTCTGACCCATTATGCTCCGGCCGGGGGGAACTACCAGGTGATCATCCCGGGGACAGAGGCCCTGAGGGTCCGGTATCCGTGGATGTATGTCAACTGGGCGGAATTGAACAGGCTGGAATCCGACATCAGTGCGACGGCCGCCGGGCAGTACTATTCGCACATGCTCCCCGCGTACAACTCGCAGCAATACTATGAGCTGATCGGGAAGTACCCCCAGTTCAACCAGGGATGGGATGACGCTCCTGCGTCGTTTACCTACGGGAACCAGCTCTCGGCGGAGCTTCTCTACTATTCGGGTGAGCGGGGGAAGGCGAACACATACTACACGACCGCGAGCACTTATGTCGCCATCGCGTTCGTCAACCATGTGGTGAGTGCGGTGGACGCCGCGCTCACCGCGGGGTCGTACAACCGGGGATTGCATGCGTCGGTGGGATCGCAGACAGTCCCCGCGTACGGCGGCTACACAACCGTTCCCGTGCTCCGTCTCTCCTGGGGGCTTTAAGGATTCACTTTTGCACTTTCACCATGACAAACACCGCCCCTCCGAGGAACAGGATGTTCGCGGACCATGCGGTAAGCAAGGGGTCGATGTCTCCGTTGTATCCGAACACCTGGCTCACCTTCATGAAAATGAGGTAGATGAAGCAGATGAGGAGGCTGATGCCGAGCTGGACGCCGACCCCCCCGCGGCGCTTCTGTGATGCGAAGGGGACCCCGAAGAGCACGACGATCACGCTCGCAAAAGGGAACGAGATTTTGCTGTAGAAGTCCACGAGCCAGCGGGCGACGTCCTGCCCGGCATTTTCCTGGTTCCTGATGAACTGCTGGAGGGTGTAATAGTCCATCTCGTCGGGCTTCTCCTGCTTCTTGCGGAGATCGTCAGGGTCGAAATGGAGCTGTCCGGCGGACCTCGTGGTGAACTGTTCGAGCTGCTCTCGTTCTTCCTTGAACCAGCGCCGGGTGCCGGCGTTGAGGGTCCAGCTCCGCGAGGCCGAGTCCCACGCCATGCTGACGGCGTCCATCCGTTCGGTCATGACGGTGGGGTCGGCCGGGCTGAAGTCCTGAATGCTTACGCGCGTCGCGATGTTTCGTGTGTCGTCGAAATATCCGAGCGAGAGAAAGCGTGTGCGGGTGTCCTGGATATAGATGTTGGCGCCGGAGGCGCTGACAACGTCTTTGTGAAGGTAGATCCGCTCGATGGAGAATTTTTTCTGGTTCGCAAGGGGGACAACCCAGCCGTTAAAATAGACGGCGACGGCGCTGACAATGAGCGCGACGCAGACAAACGGCGCCATGATGCGGTAGAGGCTGATCCCGCTCGATTTCATCGCGGTCAGCTCGTTTTGCGTCGAGAGGCGGGCGGTGACGAAAAGGCTAGCCAGGAGCATGGCGACGGGGATGATGAGCTTGATGATTTCGGGGATGAAAAAGAAGTAGTATTGCACGATGATTCCCCACCCGGCCTGTTTGTCGATAAAATCATCGAGCTTCTCCATCACGTCGATCACGATGAACACGAGGAGGACGGCGACGAGCGAGAAGAGCGCGGTGGAGAGGAACTGACGAATGATGGACCGGTCGAGGAGTTTCACGTGGGCGCGGGATCTCCGTTTGCGGTTGTCTGAAGCCGCGTCCGCCATCTCCGGGGGACGAACCGGGTGAGGAACGACCAGTGGATGACGACCGTCTCCCTGGCCACCCGCACGGTCAGGTAGGCCCCCATGAGGCCGATGATGATGTTCGCCGACCACATGCCTGTGAATGGCGAGAGTATACCGCGGTCGGCGAGCTTTTCGCCGCCGATAAGGCAGGCGTAATACAGGACGAAGAAGCCGAGACTGAGAGTCGCCGCGGTGCCGAATCCTCCCCTGCGGGCCATGATCCCGAGCGGCACCCCGATCAGGACGAAGACAAGACACGCCATGGGAATCGCGTACTTCTTATGAATCTCCACCATGTACTGGTCGATCTGGCGGTCGAAGTTTTCTATCCGGAAGAGCTCGGTGGCGACCGTCGTGCTGAAGCCCCGGGCGTCGTTCAGTGCGGCGTAGGAGGTCGCCATGCCGGGGGCATAGACATACGGCGACGGTGTACTGATGAGCTGTCCGGCGGCAAGCGAGTCGGCCTCACGCGTCGTGCGCTCGCGGAGGCCGTCCACGACAACTTCCCGTGCGTGCCTCAGACTGTCGACGATGGCCATCATGGCCGGAGCGCCGAGCTCTCTGTTGCCCCGCTGGAATGCGGATTCGGAGGACCGTGTGAAATCGAAACCTTCGACGTCCATCGCGATCCGGTGGTTCTCAAACCGGATCTTCCGGTATGCCATCATCCTCTGAAGGTCGAGCTCGTGGATTTCTCCCCGCTTGAGGTCCATGATGAGCTTGCGGAAGTCGGGGGAAAAGGAGATCGTCCCCCGCTCCGCAGTGATGCAGACATTCACCCCCGGGTTGGTGTAGTCGAACAGCGTCACCCCTTCGAGATCGTTGGTCTTCTCGAACGTCTTACGGACCAGTATGGAGTAGCCGGGGATGTCCTGTGAGAAAATGCCGTTGCGCAGATTGATGGTCGGTTTTTTCCGCCTGATGTCGATCGTCAGCGTCCGCAGGCTGTGATTGGCGTCGGGGAGGACGTCATTGTTGAACCAGAGGAGCGCGAGCCCCACGACGAGGGCGCCGGCGAGGACGGGGAGCATCATCCTGTACGTGCTCATGCCGCAGGCCTTCATTGCGGTGATCTCGTTCCCTGACGAAAGGTCCCCGAACGCCATCAGCGTGGCCACGAGGACGGACATGGGGACAGCCAGAACGAGCATCCAGGCGAGGCTGAGGGCGATAAGTTCCATGATCACCCACGGGGTGAGTCCCTTCCCGACAATCTGGTCGATGAACTTCATGATGAATTGCAGGAGGAACACGAACATCAGTGTCATGAGGGAGAACGCGAACGGCCCGATGTGGGCGCGCAGGATGTAGCGTTCGGTGAGGAACCGTTGTCGGAGGCTGATGCGCATGGTGACCTAATATACCGCGGAGCGCCCTCTTTTCCAATTCGCGTCCTCCCCCCGTCGCCTCATTGATATATCGATATATCGACTCGAACAGCGCCTTGCAATTGTCTCGTCCAGGTGCTATCTTGAAAATGCCTTTCGCATCCAACGAGGAGTCCGTATCGAGAGTGCTTGCTAACGATTGAGGAGCGGTTCGCCATCAGCGCTCCTGTCAGTCCCCGGTTGTCTCTTTCCTGCCGGGTAAGTGGCAAACAACAACAACGGACCTGGACTCCTTGTTCCATCACGCTTCATCGATCCTCCGCAGATATCTTCTCGACGCTGCCTTCCTGGCGGCCGCAGCGGGCGGACTGATCATTGTCTTCGCCGCCCCGGGGACCGTCTCAGGCTCCGGGCAACCCGCGGAGAGGAGGTGGAACCTGCTCCCGGAATTCTCCGAAAGTCCCCCCGACACGACGCCGGGTCCCTGGGTCCCCGGCAGGATCCCCCGCACGCACGCCGACAGCCTCCTTGCCGCACACGCCGACTCGACCCACCGGGATTCGGTCCGCACCGACTCGCTCAATACCGCGCGGCGGAAATTTACGATTATGGACACGACGTATGTGGTGGACAAGGATTCTACCGAGCGTCTGCGCGATTTCGTGTACGCCCGCCGGGACGACCCGGTCGTGCGCGCGTTCCCGGAGAGGACATACCCGCTCTTCGCCCTGAACCACTCCGCCTCATACCGGAGGGAGATGGTGCTCGATTCGACGGGGAAGGGAGTCCTCTTCCGCGAGACAATCGGGGGAGCCAATGCGAAAATCCCCGGGTCGTTGCCGCTCAAGGAGTACATCGCGCTCCGGCTGAAATTCGAGCGACGACAGTCGCTCGCCGCGGAGGCCCGCAAGACCAAGGTGCTCGTCAAGAAAGACATCGGCGACATGCTGGCGAACATTACGAAAATCAGTATCCCCGTTCCGGCGAATCCTCTCTTCAGCATTTTCGGCAAGAATGAAATCAACCTGAACGTCACAGGTGCCGTGGACATCAAGGCGGGATTCCGTTCGACGAAGTCCGACCAGACGACGCTCTCGACGCTCGACCAGGTCCGGAACGAGCCCGACTTCAACCAGGAAGTCCAGGTGAACGTCAACGGCACCATCGGGGACAAGCTCAACATCCTTGCCGACTGGAACACAAAGAGGACATTTGAATACGAGAACCAGCTGAAGATCAAATATACCGGCTTCGAAGACGAGATCGTGCAGAGCGTGGAAGCCGGAAACGTCTCTCTGGCTACCCCTTCGGCGTTCATCGGGAGCAGCCAGGCCCTCTTTGGGATCAAAGCGAGATTCCAGCTCGGCCCCCTGACGCTGACTGCACTCGCATCCCAGAAAAAAGGTCAGATCAAAGAGGTGGCGGTCACGGGGGGGGCGCAGGAGCGTGCCTTCGAGATGCGGGCGTTTGAATATGCGACAAACCATTTCTTCGTGGACACGATCTACCGTGCGTTCTACGAGCCGTATTACCAGAACGAGCCTCCGCAGATCAGCCGGCCTGATCTTCAGATCGTAGAGGCGGAGGTCTGGATCCAGCGCTCCGGTATCATCCCCGACCCGAATGAACGGCAGGCAGTCGCATTCATAAGTCTTCCGCTGTACGATCCGGGGACGTATGACAGGATGCGCGATTCCGCCGGCGTCCCGGGGTCCGTGGAGACGGGCCCGATGGTGAAACTTGACAAATCGCAGTACGAGCTTGACGGAGACGGGTACATCGGCGAGCTCTCGCTCAACGTCAATGTGTCCGACCAGCAGTTCGTCGGGATCGCCTACAGGACCGCCGGATCCGCACAGTACGGCGAGCTGACGAGGACGGTCGGCATAGCGGACACTTCGCTTCACAAGAGTCTCATACTGAAGATGGTGAAGCCGAAGAACCTTCTCTCCAACGGCCGGTCGTACCCGATGGCGTGGAACCAGCTCCTGAAGAACGTCTATCCGATCCCGGGGCTCGGGCGGAATCTGAAACAGCAGGGGTTCCAGCTTGACCTGTTCCACCAGGTTCCGGGGTCCCAGGACCAGAACAGCATATTGAATGAACCCTTGCTCCGCGTGATGGGCTTCGGCAAATATGCCCCGGACGGTACAAGGCTCCCGGCCGAGCAGCAGGGAGCGGCCTTCGACTTCCGCCCTCAGCGCACAGTCAGCGTCGCCCGGGCGGAAATTATATTCCCGTCATTGCGGCCGTTCGATACGGGTATATCGACCTATTTTAAATCAAAATCGCCCCCCCCTCCGCAGCAACCGGACAGCACGTACCTCTTTTCGGCGGTCTACGATACCACACAAACATTCGCGCAGCAAAGCCTCGCGAACCGTTATGTCATACGGGGGAAAGCGACGGGTGAAGCCACGTCGCAGTTTTCACTCGGATTCAACGTGGTGGAAGGGAGCGTATCGGTTCTTCTCGACGGCCGCCCGCTCCTCATCAACGTCGACTACACGGTCGACTATATCGTCGGGCAGGTCGTGATCAGGAATGCGGCCGCGCTCGTGCCGGGCGCCAACCTCTCCATCAAATACGAGCAGAACGACCTGTTCCAACTCGCCTCGAAAACGCTCCTGGGCGCGCGCGCCGATCTCTACCCCGGGCAGAGCACGACGCTCGGGTTCACCATCATGAACCTGAACCAGCAGACGCTGAGCGACAAGGTCCGCCTCGGCGAGGAACCGAGCAACAACACCATTTACGGGATCGACGGTTCCACCACAATGAACCTCCCGTTCCTGACGCGGGCGATCGACGCGATCCCCGGCCTCAGCACGAAAGAGCCCTCCTCACTCAAGATCAGCGGCGAGGCCGCGTTCATGCGCCCCAATCCGAACACGCTCCAGAGCACGATACCGAGCGACAACGGACAGGGGGTTGCGTACATCGACGATTTCGAGGGTGCGCGCCGGACGATCCCGGTGGGTATCAGCTATGCAGGATGGACCGATGCAAGTCCTCCTGCGGACCCATTCTCCGACGCCCTGCTCGGTGGCGATGATATTGCAAAGATGAATTCCAAAGGGAGACTCATATGGTTCAACCGCCTCCCGACGGATGTCCGCCTGACGGACATCTATCCCCGGAAACAGGTCGGGAACCCGGCAAATGACATCGCCACGGTGCTTGACCTTTCTTATGTCCCGACCCAGCGCGGAGCGTTCAACTACAGCCTGAACAGAGAGAACACGCTCACGCCGACAAGGAACTGGGGGGGCGTGATGAAGCCCCTCTCGGTCTCCGCGATCAACCTCCTGAAGGAGAACATCAACTTCATCGAAGTCTGGATGCGCGTGGACCGGGCCCACCCCAACGACACGATGTACATCGACCTGGGTGCCATCAATGAAGCGGTCGTCAACGACGGCACGACCCGGCTCCACGGGGAAGACCTGTATCTCGGCACCACGGCTCCCGGCATACTCCTCGACGGCGAGGATGTCGGGCTCGACATGCTCCCCGATCCGCAGGAACAGACAAAATACGCGGCCCTCGTGAGCAAATACCAGCAGGTGGAACCGAGCCTGCAGTTTGACCCGAGCGGTGACAATTATCTGTTCGACAACACGAAGGTCAACTCCGACCCGCATGCATTTGACCGGATCAACGGGACGGAGGGAAACGCGAACGGTCCGACGGGCCGTTATCCGGACACGGAGGACATCAACCACAACGGAAACCTCGACCAGGCGAACTCGTACTTCGAGTACAAGCTCGCGCTCGACACTGTGGCACTTCGCAATCCGCGGATAGTCGGCGGAGGAGGGATCAACCCGAACACCGGGGCTCCCGTCCTCTGGTACCAGTTCCGGATCCCGATCGGAGATTACACAACAAAGGTCGGGAGCCCGACGCCGGAGAATATTGAGTTCATCCGGTGCTATTTCCGGAACGCAGCGGACTCTGTCCACGTCCGGATCGCTGATTTCAACCTGGTCGGCAACCAGTGGCAGAAGCAGCAGGCGGTGACCGGCGACAGCCTGTTCGACGTGAGCGTGGTGGGTGTTGAGCAGAACCCTTCGTACAATTCGCCTCCCGGCGTCATCGGCGAAAGGGATAAAACACAGACCGACTACGTGGTCAGGGCGAACGAGCAGTCGCTCGACGTCATACTCAAGGGGGTCCCCCCGGGGCAGGAGCGGCAGGCTGTGAAGTTCTACACATACAAAGCGCTCGACCTTTTCGATTACAGGACGATGAAGATGTTCGTCCACGGTGATCCGGGTTTCAGGTATGTCGATACGGCGAACTATGACGCCCGGATGTTCTTCCGGTTCGGTCTTGACAGCCTCAATTACTACGAGTACAGCGAGCCCGTACGGCCGGGATGGGATCCCTCCAACGAAGTCGTCATACACTTTGCCGACATCACGTCGATAAAACAGGTACGTGATTCCGCGAACGTCCTGTCAAAGCCAAAACCGGTCCCTCTCGGACCACCCGGCTCGTATTACCGCGTCCTGGGGAACCCTTCGCTGACGAATATCGTGTATCTCTCGATCGGCGTGGAGAACCAGCTGGGGAAAGGGGCGCCGAGGCCCCTCTACGGAGAGGTCTGGTTCGACGAGCTCCGTCTTATCGATGTGGACAACACGCCGGGTGTGGCGTGGCGGATGGACACGCAGCTCAAGCTTGCCGACCTCGGCTCCGTCGCGTTCAACTACTCGCGCGTCGATCCCTATTTCCACACTCTGGAAGCGAAGTTCGGGTCCCGGGCGCTGACGGCGAACTGGGGTCTGAGCGCGAACATCTCCCTGGATAAATTCTTCCCGGAGGATTGGGCGGGGACAACGATTCCGGTTTCCTATTCGCATTCGGTGTCGACGATAACCCCGAAATACCTGTCGAACTCGGATATCGATGTCAACGCGGCGGCCAACGACCTTCGGGAGGCGGTCCTGAAAAATGGAGGCTCACTGACACAGGCGCAGGCCAGTTACGATTCTCTCGTCGGCGTGTCACAGAGCAGGCGCACATCCGACACGTACGCAGCGCCCGGGTTCCACATTTCGCTCCCGTCGCAGGCGTGGTATATAAGGGATACGTTCAACAAGCTGAACTTCGGTTTCAACTACACGAAATCCACGGACCAGAACCCGTCGGTGGTGTACAGCCTTTCGTGGGCCTGGAGTGCACGGATCAGCTATGCCGTATCGCTTCCCCCGGACTACTTTGTCATGCCGTTCAGAAACCTCTTCGACGGCCTCTGGTTCCTCGATGAATACAAAAACCTGAAGCTCTTCTTCCCGATCGCGAACTTCAGCTGGGCGCTTTCCGCAAACCGTTCCCGGGCCAACTCGCTCCAGCGTGTGGAGGGGGCGACCGAGATCGTTTCCCGCCAGTTCACCATGTCCCGCTCCATGGCATTCTCCTGGAAGCTGACGGAGGGGGGAATATTAAACCTGTCCGGCGATTACAGCCTGGCTGTCGAGTCGAGCCTCCTGGGGTTCGAGCTCGATCAATTCGGGAGCCAGCGCCCCTTCTCGACGATACTCAGCAGCATCTTCCTGAGCGACCACCTCATCAACTTCGGGGACGACACCAGGTTCGCGGAGCATAACGGGTTCAACACGAAACCCAACATCCCGAACATATTCAATATCAAGAAATTCCTTGACGTCTCGGCAGGCTACAGCGTCGATTACAGCTGGCAGAATACGCTCTCGGGGGGAGATCTCGGAAAATCTGCGGGGTGGTCCAACAGCATCAACCTGCAGATGAACCTCAAGCTCAAACAACTGTTCGATCCTCTTTTCGAAGAGAAGCCGGCGGGCGCTTCTCCATCCCTTTCCCCGTCCCCGCTCCCGCGCGGGAGGCGGGGGGGCGAAGAGCCCGGCATGGCGGCCAGAGACACCTCCGCCGTGGCCGACACGACGGGGAAGCCGAAACTGGCGGGAGTGGACAAGACTCTCTCGCAGCTCAAGAACCTTGCCAAAATATTTCTGAAGATCCCGCTTCTGGATTATGATAACATCAACATCACGTTCACGCAGACTAACCAGGTGCAGAACAGCGGCGTCGTGGGGAGCACCGGGTTCGTTAATTTCTGGGGGAGGGTTCCGTTCTTCCAGGATCCTGACCCGAAATACGGCCCCTCGCGGCTCTACCAGC
>DASVIU010000449.1:0-2818 GCA_036386275.1 Bacteroidota bacterium
GAGTGAGTATTTGTCGAATTTCATTTTGTCATGCCCATGAGCAAAGCACACCGGGGAGGGCCCGGGAGTCGCGTTCATTCACTTCGTCGTAAAGCACCACACACTGGCTGCGCCCCTCCCCCCTCCGCCGGTTTCATCAACACGCCAGTAATACGTCGCATGCGGCTCGAGAGGGCCCGTGAAGAAATCGGGAGAATCAATCGTTTTCCGCAAGTCCGGCGGATTCGCTTTTCCGAAAGAAAGCCTGTGTGAGCGCGCATCCCTGCCGGGGACCCAGGAGAGGCGTACACCCGCCGGGTCGATCCCCGTGGCATTGTCGCGGGGAACCGGAAGTATCGCATACGGGAGGAGCGACGGCATGGAGGCTTCGGGATCCCACCTCCCGCCGAATGTCCAGCGTGCGCCGATTTCATCGGCAGGCGGTGCTCCCTCCGCCGAGCCCAGATTGTCGCCAAACCAGGGGAAGTCCGCGCTGTCGCGATGGCACCCGGAGAAATAGTGGCGGTCCCCCCATTGCCACTCCCGCGGGCTCGAGGGGGGGCGATAAAACGGGCGGTCAGCCATGTTCTTCGAGAACCTGCAATCGATCAGGTAGATCGCAGCATCGAGGTGGTTCCGCCCCAGGGGAAACCCGGGAACTCCGTCAAAGTGGGAATCCCGTATCACGAATTTCTGGTCCCTGTTCCCGCTTCCGTCATGCCAGATGCTCGCGCTCGGAATGTTGTGTCCGAAGAACCGGGAGGCGGTGACATAGCACCAGCCCCGCGGGCAGACAAAATCCACCCACCCCTCGAAGGAGCACTCCGCGTGATAGTACATCCCGTCGTCCCGGTCCCAGAGGCTCACCGTATCGCCGCCGTCAGCGATCACGTTGCACCCGAGGAGCATGATACGCGTCCCCGCACCCCTGATCGCGAACTGGTGTTTCGTGGTCCCGTGGAGAGTACCGTAGTTATTGTGCACCGTGAGGTTGGCAATCGTGATATCGCTCACCCCCGTATCGATGTTGACAACGCCGGCCCCACGGTCGCTCCCTGCATGATCCCTGTTCCAGTCCTCGCGGAGCTCCGCGAAGAGGATCAGGGTACTGTCACGGTGTTCCCCGAGGAGCGTCACATGACTTTTCGTTATGTACACCTTCTCCGCGTACGTCCCTGCTCTTATGAATATCGTGACGTTGTTCCTGTTTCCGTCGGGGACGGCGTCAAGCGCAGCCTGGATTGTCAGGAAATCGCCGCTCCCGTCCCCCGCGGCGCCATACGCCGTGATGCTCACAGTCCTGGGAGGGAAGGCCGGCTCATGTATATCTCCCATCGGGAAGGGGAGTCCCTCGAGATATTTCTGCGGCACATCGGCCCGCGTCTCCGGAGACGCCGCGCCGAAGGCCAGACACGTCAGAACCGGCCAGAGAGCGTTCACGATCCTCCCCCGGCGATTTCGAGAAGCCACCGGAACAGGTTTTCTGCCGCTTTCGGATTGTCGTATCCGGCGGGAAGCCTCCGTTCATCCATGTATTCGTTGTAGAACCAGGGATCTCCGACGGCGAATACGGCCCCCTTTCCGTATTTCGAAAAAGCCATGATGACGTCCCCCCCGTCCGAAAACAGAGGGGCGGCCGGTTTGCTCATGCGGAGCGTGCTCAGTTCTTTTATGAAGATGCGCCTGACCCCGGCGAAGAGAGGATGGACGGGAAACCGGTCGAAGGTACCCGCGGCAAAGTCGCGTCCCGGGACCCTGTTCCTGCTGTCTTCGTTGAATGTTATGCCAAACACCGCCGCCAGCATGTTCAGATGAACGAATTCAGCATTCCCGCGGTCATTTCCCATCAGGACGAGCACTCCCCCCCCCCTGACCCACTCCGCAATCAGAGTGATGTCGGCCGGTTGTATGTAGTTTGGCACCCGGGTTTCAAGGGGAGTGTCGGGGTCGACGATGAGATAGATTGACGCGCGTTGCAGAGCCTCGCGTGACGGCGCCCGACACAGTGTGTCGATCCGTGCTCCTGATCGGGTGATAATGCTCCCCAGTATCGAAAACCCGGAGTTCGCCGTGTCGCTCCAGACATAATGAAAGCGGACAGGGTTCCCTGCTTCATTGGTCCTCCACTCATTATTGTAGTAGCAGTCGAGCAGAACCGACGGTGTCCGGAGCGGTGGGACCTGCGCCCCTGCTATCGGAGCGGGAACCAGGAGAATGAACAGGGTTGCCAGTATCGCTCCCCTGAGCCCGGCGCCCAGGCTCATGACCGCCGCCTCCGTCATCCCACCTCCAGCCTGGTGGACGGGCGTTCTCTGATGCACGTTTCGCGAAGTATGAGGTCCGTGGGAACTATCACGTGCTGGTCCGCTGACGAGTCGGGGTTTGCAATGATTGACAGCATCAGCTCAACCGCCCTCGCTCCGAGTTCAAGTGTCGGCTGGTTGACGAAACTGAGCGAAGGAGTGATGAACCGCGTGACATCGCTGTCGCCGAAACACATGATATCGACATCCTCCGGGATCCTCACCCCCAGCACTTTCGCCGCCTCGTAGACACCGAGCGCCACGGGATACGTCACGGCAAATATGAACTCGGGCATGTCACCGGACCTGTGAAGCTGCAGGAACCCGTTATACCCGTCATCCCGCCCGAATCCTCCCTGGATGACCCAGTTCTTCTTAAGGGGAATACCGTGCTTCTCGAGCGCCTGTTCAAAACCCGCGAAGCGCTCCTTTCCGATATTGATGTGCGGACTCCCCCCGATGCAGGCGAGTTTCCGGTAACCGACGGCGACGGCGTGATCTATGGCGCGAAGGGTCCCTCCCCTGTCATCGACAAG
>DASVIU010000450.1:0-2723 GCA_036386275.1 Bacteroidota bacterium
TTCGGCAACAGCTGACATGACTGTTTCTCCTATGATTGATTTCTATTTTTTTGCACCACGTATGGCGCGTCCCCGCTCCACCTACGGCGCTGCGATCTTTCGCCCGATCTCATCAACGAGGCTGACGATGTCGCGTATCACCGCATTGATGACCGTCGGGACGCCGGCAAGCGGGGCCTGGACACTTCCCAGAATCGCGGCCATGATCTCTTTGCGCGACGGGAGCTTTGCGAGCTCCGCGAGCCTGGCCCCCTCGAAGACCTGCCGTTCGAGCACGCAGACCTTCAGGGAGAGCCTTTTGTGCTTCTCCGCGAACTTCTGGATAATCCTGGCAGGAACAACAGGATCCTCGTAGGCGAATGCCACGCCCGTGGGTCCGGCCAGGCTGTCGTACACGCCGTCGTACCCGGTGACCTGCTCGAGCGCCTTCTGTATCAGCGTGTTCTTCACGACCCTGTAGTCGACCCCCGCTTTGTGGAACTCGCGGCGGAGCTCCGTCGCCTGTTCCACGGTGAGGCCAGAAAAGTCGGTGAAGAACATACCGTGCGCCTTCCGGGCGGTTTCCGACACCTCGGCGACGATCTGTTCTTTCTCTTCCCGTTTCATTCTTTTTCCCTACCTCCGCAGGTTGTGCAGCGCGTCAAGAGAGAAGCCCCGGTCCCCCGCCGCCCCTTGCATATAAAAAGAGACGACGGACGCCGGGCAATGGATGCGCCCTATTGTGTGATGTGAGTGCGTAACATTCTTCAGTGCGCCGCAACCTGGCTGCGGTCGACCGCCACCCCCGGCCCCATTGTGCTGGAGAGGCTGATGCTCTTGATGTAGGTCCCTTTGGCCGTCGACGGCCTCAGGCGAACCACCGTGTTGAGAAACGCGCGTATGTTATCCACCAGCTGGTTCGATTCGAATTTCGCTTTGCCGACGCTGGCGTGCAGTATACCGGATTTGTCGACACGGAACTCAATTTTGCCGGCCTTCACTTCCTTGACCGCTTTTGCGACCTCGTTTGTCACCGTGCCGCTTTTCGGATTCGGCATGAGCCCCCGGGGCCCGAGCACTTTCCCCAGCTTGCCGACCTCTCCCATGACGTCGGGGGTTGCAATGATCACGTCAATGTCCGCCCAGCCCGCCTGGATCTTCTGAATGTACTCTGCAAGTCCCGCGTGCTCCGCCCCGGCGGCCTTCGCCTCCTCATCGCGCGGAGGGCGTGCCAGCACAAGGACGCGCACTTCCTTGCCGATGCCGTGCGGGAGCGCAACCGTCCCCCGTATCGCCTGATCGGCTTTCTTCGGGTCGACGCCGAGCCTTACCGCGATATCGACCGATTCGTTGAACTTCGCCGTCGCGGTCTCCTTCACGCGTGCGACCGCCTCGTCGATTGTGTAGAGTTTCTTCGCCTCGACTTTTGTCGAAGCAGACTTGAACCGTTTGCTCTGTTTCATGACCGGACCTCTCTATAATAGTGGTGCAGACGAGGCGCCGGGTTGCTTCGCGACGCCTCCGGCGCCACTCGCAATGACAGCCTCTCCCACGGGTGATGGTTCAGGTTGCTTCGCTCCGCTCGCAATGACTGTGTCTCGCAATGACAATATTCAGTCTTCGACTGTGATCCCCATACTCCGCGCGGTCCCCGCCACCATCGACATGGCCGCCTCGACTGAATTGGCATTCAAATCGGGCATCTTCATTTCGGCGATTTCCCGCACCTGTTTTTTTGTGACCTTTGCGACCTTGTTCCGGTTCGGCTCGGCCGATCCCTTTTCCACCTTCGCCGCCCTGGCGAGCAGTATCGCCGCCGGGGGGGTCTTGGTCACAAACGTGAACGACTTGTCTGAAAAGACGGTTATGACGACCGGTATGATGAGCCCCGCCTGCGCCTGCGTACGAGCGTTGAACTGCTTGCAGAACTCCATGATGTTCACCCCCTTCTGCCCGAGAGCCGGGCCGACGGGAGGGGCGGGATTCGCCTGACCGGCGGGGATCTGCAGCTTTATAAAACCGGTGACCTTTTTCATAGGTATGCTCTTTCCGCGGTGCTTGTCAGTTTACTTTTCAAGCTCCACCTGGCTGAAATCCAGCTCGACAGGCGTCTTGCGGCCGAAGATCGAAACCATGACCTTCAGCTTCATTTTTTCCTCGTTGATCTCCTGGACGAACCCGCTGAAGTTGTTGAACGGCCCGTCAGTCACTTTGACGGCGTCCCCCGGCTTGAAGGGTACCTCAATGACTTCAACGTCTTTCCTCTCCTCGATTTTACCGATAAGGCGGCGGATCTCCGACGCCTGCAACGGCGCAGGGGCGTTCTTCGGGCCGACGAATGAAATCACCGAAGGGGTATTGAGGATCATGTGCGTCGTCGTCTTATCGAGGAGGGCTTCGACGAGTATGTAGCCCGGGAAGAATGTGCGCGTTTTGCTCTTCTTCTTCCCGTCTTTCACCTCGAAGACCTTTTCGGAAGGAACGATCACCGAAGTGACCTTCTCGCCCAGGCCGGCCTGGACGACTTCGTTCTCAATGTACGCCTTGACCTTATTCTCATGGCCCGAGTACGTCCGGACAACATACCACTTCTTCTCCGGCATCTTCTCCCCTCTTATAGAAACAGACGGAGCAGGCCGCTGACCGCCGCGTCCACGACGTAGACGAACGCCGCAACGATCAGACAGACCACCAGGACGATTATGGTGGAGTCGCGCAGGTCGTCTTTCTTCGGCCAGGTGACT
>DASVIU010000451.1:0-4362 GCA_036386275.1 Bacteroidota bacterium
GCCATCTTACAACATTTCAGGAATTTCATTATTGCAATAAATGTCGGGTTTTTACACCCTTTTACAGGCAATCTGCCCAAAATCTGCCCAACGGAACCAATCTCTCCTGTCCCGATAAACTGGCTTTCAGGGGGGAGGGTAAGAGATACCAGAACTGCGGGGACCATCGGAAAAGACAGTCCAAGATCCTGATGAGCCAGTTTGGATTGGGACGCCATAACGGACGAATATGGGCACCACTTGGAAGAAATACCCTCTTTCTAATTCTTTGCATTCCACTAAATGGATGAACGGCTTCCTCTCATACTCGTTCTGCGAAGTCGGGTATAAGAAAAAGGCCGCCCCTTTCGAGGCGGCCTTTTTCGTTTGTTGCGGCGTAACCCGGGGCAGGGAGCGTCCCCATGGGCCGCCGGGAGTTAATTCTTTTTGCCTGAGATCACTACGGTGAATACGACCCCCCCCTTCGTGACCGTAATCGTGGAGGTGAAGGTCCCGCTGGTGGTAATCGTGGCAGTTCCGGGGGTGGCGCCGGAGAAGGACACGTGGCCGTTGGGATCGACCGTCCCCGTGAAAGCGGTAGTATCGGGCGCACCGAGGCCGGAGGTCGCAGTCAGCGTGCCGCTTACGGAATCCGTGTTATCGCTGTGGGGCCCGGCCACCGTGGAAACCCAGGTCCCCGACTGCCCCCCCACAGAACTCGTCGCCTGGTACGTTCCGGAATAGGAACCGGCCAGTTCGCCGAGGATTGACCCCGTCAGGTGCGCCGCCGCCTCATTCCGCGAGTAGATATGTACGTTGCCCGCGATTGTAGTGATCATGGCATCGATGGTGGCCGCATTGTCGGTCGCGAAATTGAGCGTCTTGCCGAGGGCGGCGTTGTCGACCGTGGGCGGGATGTGCAGCTTCCCGTCGGTGGTCGTGTTGTCGGAGATGCTCATCAGGAACCGGGCGATGTCCAGCACCTCGTTGTCGGCGGCCGTCCGCGACAGGGCGTTGTTGTTGATGGTGCCGTTCGGCACAAGGAAGACCGGCGTGATGAAGGGCTGCACATCGGTGGGGGTGCCCAGGACGATGCTGCCGACCTTGAATTCGATCGTCGAGCCGGACGTCTTGAACGTCCCCGTATTGTCGGTCTTGCCGGAAACATCGCCGCTCACGTAGCCAAGTCCGACGACGACGTTGTCGATGAACACGCCGGTGCCGGTGATGGGCGAGTTGGAACTCGACCCGCCGCCGCCGCAGCCCAGGTAGAACACCCCGGTCAGAGAACAAGCACAAAGGAAAACAACCATCTTCTTCAACATGGAGATCCTCCTTACGGCGTATTTTACAGCTTTGATTTAGGATCATATGCCCGCCCTAGATTATTTCAATATAAATTTTAAAACATTTCTGCCGGTTAAGACATGAATAAAATCAACTGGTTGCAGGTTTCGGGCACTGTCTCATGGCCATCGCTTTTTCAACTTCCCTGCAAATCCGGTCGATAACCGATCTTGTCGGAAAGACACCCTCACCCTCAACGGACCGATGAAAACGGATAGCGGACAGAGTGAAGGGCATACACATCGGGCGGCTCCTCTCCTTACAAAAAAGGAAGCGGCTGCGTATCTGCATATGTCGGTGAGTTGGGTGAATCAAACGCTGAATAAACTTTGCCCGGCTCGCAAGATTGGCGGGAGGGTCATGTACTTAATAGATGATCTCGACCGTTTCATCGAGCGATGCGCAACATTCCAGACGGCAACGCACTTGCACAAATCACTTGTTGCAATCGAGGTTAGGGATGGGAAAACCCTTCTGCGTAATAAATAGCAAGGGACAGAAACGCGGGTATACCGATTTCTCCTACAAGGGGCGACGTGTGCGGAAAGTCGCAGGAAACACGAAGGCGGATGCCCTTCGTTATCAGCGGAAGTTGGAAAACCGGTTGGAGCGGGACAAAGGCGCATCTCTACGCGAGAAAAAAATCCCCTTTGATTACCTGTGCGATGAATATCTAAAATTCACGGAGACCAATCTCGGCAAACAGACGGTGAGGGAACGGCGTATAGCGATTAAAGCTCATCTAAAGCCGATTTTCGTCTGTTATGCGGGGGATATTACCGAGATTGACCTGGAGGCATACAAGAGAAACCGCACGAAGGTTTCCCCTGCGACGATCAACAATGGGCTAAAGGTCCTCTCCTGTATCCTCAAGTTCGGGATCCAGTTCGGATACCTCGTGGATATGCCGAAGATCAAGCGGCTTAAAGTTCCGATCAAGAATCCAAATTTCCTTACTGAAGATCAGGTAGGCGCGACTCTCTCGGCTGCGGAACCGCGACTTAGGCCGATGCTTCTGTTATTAATCTTTGCCGGGGTGCGCAAGGGCGAGATGGCCCATCTGGAATGGACAGATATTAATTGGGTTAGACGGCAAATCCACATTCAACCGAAGAAAGACTGGAACCCAAAATCCGCGAGGCCGCGAACCATCGAAATCAACGCGCATGCGATGGAGGCTCTACTAGAAGCCAAACGGAGAAACGAGAAACGGGTTCCCCCTTCCCTGCTGCATGCGACCGGGCCGGAATTGCGCGTGTGACGGTCCATCAGCTGCGCCATACGTGCGCATCGCTGATGGTGATGAGAGGGAGCGACCTTCCGTCGGTGGCAGCGACACTCGGGCATCGGGACATCGCGACGACGATGATCTATGCACACCTGACGCAAGAGCACATCAAGAAGCAGATGTCGAGGCTCGACGAGGTGTCAATTCCGGAAATCTGCCCAAAATCTGCCCAAAATCCCCTGAAAAAGGAAAAAGGGAAATCCGCTGATAGCAGATTCCCCTTTAAGATTGCTTTGGTGCCGAAGGCGGGATTTGAACCCGCACGGGTCTCCCCACCACCCCCTCAAGATGGCGTGTATGCCAGTTCCACCACTTCGGCACACTCGTTGATCGTGCCGGTGATCGACTCCGCGACGAGGACAATCATCAGGAGATGATGGTGACGGTGAACGTGCTGTTCATCAGGTCGATCAGGTGCCAGAGATCGCGACGGAGATCAGGAGGGTGGCTGGAAGGATGGCTGGAAAATGCGATTGAACGAAAAATGGGTTAGGCCTATTCGACCTAACCCATTGATTCTGATGTTGGGCCATGAAGGATTCGAACCTTCAACCTCCTGATTAAGAGATCCCCGGGAGGGCCAGTAAATTCAATTATTTCGGTAACTTCAATGGGTCAAACCGGGTCAAAATGGGTCAAACCGGGCCGCAAAACGCGCCGCTGACGCGCCACACCGAAAGGGATGTAAAATATGCGGGGCAAAGCTCCGCTAACCAGCCCCGGGGGTGATAGGCCGCTGCTGATCACAGCGGCAGACAAGACGGCCCCTGTACCGTCTTCCCCCCGGCTCTTACAGGAGAGACCGCCGCCACAGGAGGTGGGCATTGAAGAAAGAACTCCCCGCAGACTGGAAGACCCGCGTGCTCTTCAATATCAACGTGCAGGCTGCTCCGTTGTCGTTAGCGGCAAGCGGCGCTCATCGCCGTTGCACGTATGGGTAAAGAAGCTTTTCTCCAACCCCGCGAATGATGAGAACTGGAAAGAGCTGGCCGAACGGCTATCGGTGAATGTAGTGGCCGATGCGCTGGTGGTCTGTCGCCAGGCATTGTTCAGCTTCCCGCCGCGTAAGTTTCCATGGAACAACCCCGCCGCACTCTCCAAGGCGCAGAAGAATGCCAAAGAACTGGCGGCCTTCCTCCGCGAGTGGGATTCTGTGCCGTGGGTAGTGATGCGGAGGGTTGCAGAAACCGCTGAACTATTAGATGACCTCGCGGCGCACCTCAAAAAGGCGGGGAATCCCATTCAGCAGTTGGAAAACGGAAAATTCGACGTGGGCGGAATTGTCATGCAACGCAAGCCGGGACGCGGCCGACGGCCCGTTGACCCGATCAACTATACCAAGCCGGGGCGCGGCGATTGGATGCCTTGGCGTGCAACGAGCATGCTCGACACTTTTTTCCGCGAACGATTCGGCCCGACACGCCCCAAGCGAGAAGAAACTACCCTCTTGCCGTCCATCGTGTTCTCGCAGAAACACAGTGCTGAACAAGTCAAACGGACGATGCGCACGTTCAAAGAGGTTCAAGCAACCCCACCCCACACCACACCCCCCAATTGGTCAGAGGTTGTCAAGAACAATGAGAAGAAAGCGGCCCCGCCCCTTTCGCCCGCCCACTGGTGAAAGGTCACTCTGAAGCTGTCTTTGGCTTCAATTGATCGAACAGCCAAGAAGGGGTAGAAGGGGGCATTCCGCATTTCGGACAACGGTTCCGTTTCCGTTCCTGTACTATACGAAGCGGGCATCCAAA
>DASVIU010000452.1:0-6795 GCA_036386275.1 Bacteroidota bacterium
GAAGGAAAGAAGGAAGGTGACAGTTTCACGTTCGTGCTACCGGCGACGGAGTATCTGTACGACGTCGATCTCTTCTTTACGAAGGGGCCTGACTACGGAAATGTCGCTGTCCGTCACGGCGGGCGGAATGTGTGCACTTTCAAAGGGTACGACAGATCCGTCGGGCCCGGTGGTAAGATCTCTCTCCCTGATATTCCGGCGACCGGCGGGGAAATACCTCTTCAGTTCGTCGTCGAGGGGAAGGATCCCCGGTCCACCGGGTATGCAGTCGGCCTGGACGCATTTGCGATGCGCCCACACCGCGAGTTTGTTCCGGAGTGGTCCCTCACCGGGCCGTTTCCAAATCCCCGGGATTCGTCTCTGAACAGGCTCGGGCTGGACATCGTCTATCCCCCCGAACGGGAGATCGACATCGCACAGACGTATACGGGTGCGGGGGGACAGAAAATAGGCTGGTGGCGCGCGAAGACGCCGAAATCCGGGAGCGTCGAGTTTGATATGCTCGACCCGCACGATCTCGTGGTGGCGTACGCGTTCACGTATGTTTATTCGCCCGAAAGACAGACACTTCCTCTTCTTCTCGGAAGCGATGACGGCGTCAAGGTCTTTCTCAACGGCGACGAGGTGTACAGGCTGCTGACGATCCGGGGCGCGGAACCCGACCAGGACAACGTGTCTTTGCACCTGAAAAAGGGATGGAACAGACTCCTGCTCAAGATCGAGAACAATTTCGGCGGGTATAATTTCTACGCGCGAATCCCTGACCCGGCCAGGACGCTGAAGTTCAACGCCGCCAGAGCGGAATAGTTTCACTGTATTCAGGACGACCTCATGCTTCAAACTAAGAACGGACTCGATCTATCACTTCATCCGCACCGGCGTTTCAATCCCCTCAACGGGGAGTGGCTGTTCGTCTCTCCCCACAGGACGCAGCGGCCGTGGCAGGGAAAGGTGGAGGAGACCTCCCGCAGCGACCGGCCGGAGTATGACCCGGGCTGCTACCTCTGCCCGGGGAATGTGCGGGCGGGGAACGCGCGGAACCCTGCATACGCGTCGACATTTGTGTTTGACAACGATTTCGGGGCGCTGCTCCCGTCGACGCCGGCGAAAAAGGTCCGCCGCGGCAATTTGATCATCGCCGAAGGGGAGTCCGGGACGAGCCGCGTCGTATGCTTTTCCCCTCGCCACAACCTTACGCTTGCTGAGATGGACAGCGGCGGGATCAGGACCGTCGTCGACGTGCTGGCGGAGGAGTACCAGATACTCGGCAGCAAGCCCTACGTGAACCATGTCCAGATCTTCGAGAACAAGGGGGAGCTGATGGGTTGCAGCAACCCTCATCCACACTGCCAGATCTGGGCGCAGCGGACGATCCCGGTCGAGCCCGCGAAGGAGATGCGCCAGATGCTTGCCTACCGCCGCGCCCACCGCCGCTGCCTCCTGTGCGACTACGTGGCGCTCGAGCTGAAGCTCGCGGAGCGGATCGTGTGCGTGAACGAGGAGTTCGTGGTGATCGTCCCCTTCTGGGCGGTCTGGCCCTTCGAGACCATCGTGGTGAGCCGGCGGCACTGCGGAAGCCTGACCGGCATGCGCGACAGGGAGCGTGACTATCTTGCGGACATCATCCGGCGCATCACCGTCCGGTACGACAACCTGTTCAGGATATCCTTCCCCTACTCGTCGGGCTTCCACCAGTCCCCGCCGGACGGGACAAAGCATCCCGAATCCCATCTGCACATGCATTTCTTCCCGCCGCTGCTCCGATCGGCGACCGTCAGGAAATTCATGGTGGGGTACGAGATGCTCGCCAATCCGCAGCGCGACATCACGGCTGAGTCGGCCGCCGCACGCCTGCGGGAGCTCCCCGAAATCCACTACCGGTATGAGCCGGCATCGCACAAATGAATGACAGGGAAAATCTGATGACACGTCGAAAAAGGGATATCGTGTTGGCCGCCTCTGCTGTTGCCGCGTTTCTTTGCACGCTTCCCCCGTGTGTGCCGCCGGCGCGGGGGCAAAGCCCTGGCGTGCGCGTGGTGGATCGGCTGGCGCCGGACGGTGCAAACGCTTTCTATCCCGGGAACCGTGCTCCGTTGCAGGCGGTCCCGCTCGCGAAGCTCCCGCTCGGGTCCGTCCGTGCGGACGGCTGGCTCCTCGGGCAGCTCCAGCGTATGCGTGACGGGTTCTCAGGCCATCTTACGGAAATAAGCAAATGGTGCAAGTACGACGGGAGCGCGTGGGTTGCGCCGGTGGGAAAGGGGGAGTTCGGATGGGAAGAGACTCCGTACTGGCTCAGGGGGTTCATTGACCTCGGATATTTGCTGGACGATAAGCGCATCATCAGCGAATCACGACGATGGACAGAGGGTGTCCTTTCAAGCCAGGACCCGACAGGGTATTTCGGCCCGGCGGTGAACCGGGCGGGGCCCGACATCTGGCCGAATATGCTCATGCTCTCGGTCCTCCGGTCCGAATTCGAAGCAACGGGTGACAAACGGATTCTTCCCTTCATGCTCGCCTACGCCCGCTGGCTCATGACTGTGCCGCTGGACAGATATCTTCCGGAGAGCTGGCAGAAATGGCGCGGGGGGGATAACCTCGATCACATCTACTGGCTGTACAACATGACGGGAGAGCCGTGGCTGCTCGATCTGGCACGCGTCAACCACGAACGGACCGCAGACTGGACCGGGGGGATCCCCACCTGGCACGGCGTCAATCTCTGCCAGGGATTTCGCGAGCCCGCGGAGTACTTCCAGCAGACGGGGGACCGGAGGTACGTGCAGGCGACGCTGCGGAATTATGATTCAATAATGTCCGCGTACGGCCAGGTTCCCGGAGGGATGTTCGGGGCGGACGAGAACGCGCGTCCCGGGTATGCCGGCCCGCGCCAGGCGGCGGAGACCTGCTCTATGGTCGAATTCATGCACAGCGATCAGATGCTTGTCGCCATCACCGGAGACCCCGTCTGGGCCGATCGCTGCGAGGATGTCGCGTTTAATTCGCTCCCGGCGTCGATGACGCCGGATCTCGAAGGGCTCCACTATCTCACGGCGCCCAACATGATACAGTGCGACAGAAAAGGGAAAGCGCCGATGCTCGAGAATGACGGGAAGATGCTCTACTTCGACCCGTGGTACCACCGTTGCTGCCAGCACAACGTGGCGTTCGGCTGGCCCTACTTCACCGAGAACCTCTGGATGGCCGCTCACGGAAACGGACTCGCTGCGGTCCTCTATGCTTCCTCGAAGGTTACGGCCCGGGTCGGGAACGGCGCGCAGGGCACCATCACGGAGAAGACCGGATATCCTTTCACCGACGAAGTCGAGTTCACGCTGGCCCCGGAAAGGGAAACGGCGTTCCCGCTCACGCTCCGTATCCCCGGCTGGTGCGCGCATGCCCGCATAACAGTCAACGGAAAAGACGCCGGCGCCACCCCCGGCGCGGGGAAATGGGTCATACTTGAGCGTGCGTGGAAAAACGGCGATGTCGTGAAGCTCGAGCTCCCCCCGGAGCTCGCTGTCAACGTCTGGAAGGCGAACGGGAACACGGTCTCGGTGAGCAGGGGGCCCCTTACGTATGCGCTGAAGATCGGAGAACGCTGGGAGCGGAGCGGCGGCACAGACACATGGCCCGCATTCGAGGTATTCCCGACCACGGCGTGGAACTACGGGCTTGTTGCCGATCCTGCCAACCCGTCCCGCTCCTTTGAGGTTGTCCGCAAAAAGGGGCCTCTGGACGCGCAGCCGTTTACATCCGGCAGCGCCCCCCTTGAATTGCGTGCACGGGGACAACGGGTCGGGGCGTGGAAACAGGAATCGAACGGACTGATAGGCGAAATCCCCGGGAGTCCTCTCCGCGTGGACACTCCCGTCGAAACCGTGACATTGATTCCCATGGGCTGTGCCCGGTTGCGCGTCTCCGTCTTCCCGGCGATTGCTCCCTGATGTTGAGCCCCCGGACAAAGTCCCGCTCCGCCGTCATCGGCAGGGCGATGACTCTGGCCCATTAGAACTCCGTCCTCACCCTCACCCCGAACGTCCCGTTGCTCGTGACGGCTCCTGTGCCCCCCGTTTCTATCCGCTCGTACTCATACCACCCGTCAACCCATATCTGGTAGACCGGCTCGTACGTTGCGAGAAATTGTACCCTCTGCGTCTTCACCAGGTTCCCGGCGAGGAAGTCGACAGTGATCGGATCGACCGGGCGATGTCCCTGCTCTATGTCGCCGCCGGCGTTCGTGATGAGGTTCCCCCCGGCGTCGTAGATGTTGTTCCCGTGCCGCCCGTAAAAATACCTGAGGGAAAGTGCCAGCCGGTCCGCGGGGAACATATCCCCCCGGATGAACCACGATTCCGAATTCGGCCCGATGCGGGGCCCGAGAGACGCCCCGTAGCTCGTGTAGGTATCCTCAATCGAGTAGTCGTGCGAGAAGACGAACGGCTGGACGCGCGTCCATTCCACCATGAGGCTCGTGTTCCGGAACATGACCGGGTCGGTCAGAAAGAACCCGAGCTGGTACGCGTTCTTGTTGTAGTACCGGTTTTTGAAGAAGTCGTTGAGGTGGAGGTCGTCGAACAGTATCGTGCCGGTGAGTTCGATCCCGGGTGTGAAATGCGTCTGTATGTCGAACGACCAGAGGCCGTTGTCCCGTTCCCCCCGGGAGCGCTGTGCCGACTCAAGGAGGATGAGCGGCGTGAGATAGGCAAGGTCGGGGGACCTGTTGCTGTAGACCACCATCTCCTGAAACCCGAAGGTGAAGAGACGCGGAAACGAGAACTCCAGCCTGTGTGCTGCGATGTACTTGTCCGCGATGGAGGGGCCCTTGATTTTCAGCGCGGAGTCCGCCGAAACAAAATCCGTCCATGGTTTTGGGAACCCCAGGAGCCAGGCGTGGATAAACGTGTACCGGACCGACTTGTACCGGAAGTCTGCCCGCAGGAACGGGAACGGGCGGACGTTGTCCGACATGATCATCTTCTGATCGTACCCTCTTCCCCACAGGACACGTTCCGTCCCGACCTCGGCCGAAACGATCCCCCCGTCATAGCGCACGTGCCCTTCGGCGGCGTCGAAATTCTGTACGTCTGTTGCCCCTATCGCTTCCGTCTGGGCGATTGACGGGTCGCGCGCCAGGAGCCCCCTGCTCCCCCAGAACTGTGCGTTGATCGCCTGGATGTAGTACCCGAGGTGGTTGGTGATCGTCCCCCGCGCCCTCAACCCTCCCTGGACGAATTCCCCGTGTGCGCTCCCGAGTGCGTCGCCGCTGATCCTCCTCGCGTCGAACGTCAGGAGCCCGTTGACGAAGACCGTGAGGTTGGTATCCCGGGTGGCATACAGGTATTTCTGTGAGTTGCCGAAGAACCTGCCGGACCCGCTCGTCATGCCTTCCGCGGACGTGCTGATGAGCGAGTTCGTCCCCTCCGTGTTCCCGCGTACCTCGTACCGGAATGCGTCAAGATAGCGGTGCACCCGGTCTTTCTCCGATTCAGTCAGTTTGTCCCTGTTCTGATCGACGGTGACAAGGTACTCCCCGATCTCTCTGCGTGAGAGGGGGAGTATGGCGTCCCGGTATTGCTCGAGTATCCCCCGCACCTCCATCCGTTTCAGGAATGTATAGACAGGATCTGTCGCGGGAACGTTTTCTGCCTGTGCCAGCAGCAGCGACGGAACGGCGAAGGAGAACGCCGCCGCCAGTATGAGTTTTCGGAGTGCCATGCACGACGCCTCGTGTGAATTTCTTTTTCCTGGAACAGTCGGAATATACGGAATTCCATGAACGAATCATCTCCCGTGTTGATTCTGTCCTGATTCCGGCCTACATTTCCATTGTGTTCTCGTCCTTCCACTTCATTTTTCGTCCCATGCGATCACTTGTTTCGACAATCCGAATCGTCGTTCTTGTTCAGGCGTTGCAGGCGGTATCCCTGTCATGGTGTTCGGGCCAGTCAGAGAGCTTCGAAGTCCCGCTCATCCGGGCGCCCGGCTACGGCCCTTTCACCCCTGCGATGAGACTGAGTATCCCCGGGGAGAACGGAGGGGGGTGGGCTCGCGCGATCGCGGATGTCCGGGGCGTCCCCGTGGATCTCCACGGGTTCAGCATCCGGTACATGAACATGCAGATGGACCAGTACGTCTTTCAGTCGTACAGGGCCGGACTCATCGACCCGGCGTTTGCGCTGGACATGATTGCACGCAACTCGTACGACACGACGAAACTCACGCGGAACCACGTCGACCAGGACATCCCGGTCGTCGTGGGAATCGACGGGGGGGGGAACACCGTCTATGTTGTCGACACCAAGCCTGATCACAGTTTCTGGGGAAAGGACCGGATCGTCGTTCCGCCGTTCCATGCCGGCACATTCAGCGCCGCGCAGCGGGACAGCCTGAATGATCTCATCGACAGGCCGGTCGTGTCGTTTGAATTCTACGATGGGAAAAAAGTGCGTGAGGGGGAAGTCGCCCTGCGTCTCTGTCCCTACGTGAACGTGCCCGCAGAGATCGCGCAGGAGGCGCGGGGGAAGACAGTGTTCGGTCTCGGGACATTCGAGTATCGACGGGGCGTATTCAGGATCGACGGGCGTGAATACATGTGCGCGGTGTCGAACGGGTTCCAGTCCGGTGTGTACGGGGGGAAGCAGAACGAGTTCGCGTTCTTCCCTTCGGAGGACAGCAGCACGGTCTCATCCTCCTCAACCCTTCGCTACCGCCTCGGCGACCGGGTCGAAATAGCAAACGAAGTCATCCGCATCGCGTCGGTGTCAGTGGACGGGAGTGCATTGACGCTGCGTC
>DASVIU010000453.1:0-2916 GCA_036386275.1 Bacteroidota bacterium
TCGTGACAGACGTCAGGGCGGGTGCCGATCTTTCATTTACGGGGATACCGCTCACGGCGACAGTGAACGTCAACAACCTCTTCCAGCGCAACTACGTCGAGCTGATCGGGAACATCATGCCCCCGCGGACGTATGTCCTGGTCCTCGAGGCAAAATTCTGAATTCTGACACATACACAAACACATTCACGGAGGATACATGAAACGACTGATTGCAGGCATCGCGATCATGTGTGCTGCTGCCGCAATCGTTGCCCCGGCGGTCGCACAGATCACGATAACTTCCACGGACGTGAGCTCACAGTTCGCGGTCGGGAATTTCACAACAACCCGGTTTGATTCAACGGTCACGGCAATCAATATCGGGAAACCGGGTGCATCATCCTGGAACTTCACCGGACTCAAGAAAAGCAGCGTGGCAACGCTGAAGTGCATTGCAGTCGCCGGTTCGCCGTTCGCAGCGAAGTTCCCGGGGGCGACACATGCACTCCAGTCGGACCTCACGATTTCCTATCCCGCTCTGTCCCCCACGCCGATACCGGCGACGGGGTACATCTACTTCCAGCTTTCCACCGATCTCTTGAATCTGGGAGAGGGGGCGAACGGCACCGGGGCATGGACGGGGGCATCGGCGTTGATTACAAACACGCCCGCGGATCTGTTCTATAAACTCCCTTCGACGCTGGGAACGACATGGACATCCACCTACCTGGACACATCGGTGGCGACTGTGGGAGGCTTTCAGATTCCCATATCGGGTGTGAGACACCATGCCTCGTATGTCGTGGACGCATTCGGTCCGCTGACGTTGCCAAACGGATCGGTCCACCAGGTACTCCGGATAAAGAAGACGGACAGCACCAGTTATAAGAGCGTCGAGTTCATTTTCCTCGCAAAGGACGGGACGCTGGTCCAGGTGAGCGCGGCAAGTTCGACCGGGCCCGACAGCGGGACGATCGGCGTTTCTCCTCCCGTGTCCTGGGGTGATGCCGTCAACACGTCGGCACCCGCGGCGGCTTCCGTGCCGGAGAAATTCTCACTGGAGCAGAACTATCCCAATCCGTTCAATCCTTCAACCGCGATCGCATATTCGGTCCCCGTCAGGAGCAGCGTGCGGGTGGCGGTATACAACGTGCTGGGTCAACTGGTCGCCGAGCTTGTCAACGGGGATGTCGAGGCAGGGTCCCACAGCGTGGAGTGGCATCCGTCGGCAGCCTCAGGGGTCTATCTTTGCCGGATGAGTGCGGCGGCGCTTGACGGGTCCGCCGCCACGTTCAGCAGCGTCCGGAAGATGGCCTATATCAGATAAGTTCTGTCCGGGTATTAAATCCTCCGCCTCAGGCGTCCGCCTATTTCCGGGCGCCTGAGCTCCGGGGAATCACGACATTCGCGACATATACGTAGAGCCCGAACGCGCGGACGGCCTCACCCTGAGCATGGACCGTCCCCACTTCGCCGACACGATACCCGTCTTCACCCCCCCGCCCGTTCCAGCCGTTCCTGATCCCGTGGTCTGCTTCACGATGGAGCATGACCGGGGCTTTGCCGTGACCATTCGTCCAGACATACTCGAGCGATTTCTCCACATTCTCCGGAATTTCCTTCAGCTCGTCCGGCGCGATCTGGTAGGCATCGAGAAGGAAATGGACGAATGCCCCGTTGCCGTCCATCCGGATCTGGAAAAAGTCGACCGGATCGACCCATCCCGTTGCGGGATCCATGACACGTTTCGCAGTCGCGGCGGCGATGCGCCTGTATTTCTCCTCCCCTGTCACACTGTACAGGGATGCAGCGATTGAGCAATAACCGGCACCCATCCAGGGAAGAGGGTTTCCGAACGCGGCGAGGCCCGGTTTCCCAACCCATCTGCCGTTTCCCCGGTAGTATGTCTTCTCGATCCCCGGAGCAACCTGGTCCCCGTTCCAGACCAGGAGCGCATCGTCGAGGAAACGGCGCTCATGCGTCACTTCATACAGCCAGCAGGCGACCGTCGCCATCTGGTTCATATTACTGTTTGTGAAGATCTGTTCCTGTCCCGGTGTGTTCGGCGGAAAATTGTACCAGCTCCAGAACCCTTCGTGGCTGGAGAGCCCTCCTGATTCCCGGGCTTCCGTATACCGCCGGACGGCATCCGCCACCCAGGCCATATTGTTCTTCCCGGTAAACCGCCACCAGTACATTTCGGCAAGACAGACCCAGGCCTGGTCGTCGATCCACGTTTGCCTGCACATTTCCGCGAGGGGATGGCTGACAGTGTAGAAACGGAGCAGGGCGGAATCTCCGGTGACGGCAAAGAGGTGGGCATCTCCTATGGCGCCGTACGCCCCCTCCCAGCACGAAGTGTAGACCCGATGAAAGAGAACGTCGATCGCATAGGCCCTCTGCAGCCATTTCTCCGTCGGCCGGTAGACCGACGCCGCATGAGGGGGGACAGTGTTCATCCCGGAGGGAGCGGGGGGCGACGGTATCCTGATTGCGACGAAAACGAGCGTAGCGGCAAGCAGCACCGCAACGACGACGATCCCCCCTCTCAGGAAGAACACGCTTCGCGGGGATTGCGCCCGGATGGGGCTGGAGACCGGACGTAGCTCTTTCCTTGTATCTTTCTTCATCGCGGTCCCCCTTCGTCCCCCCGGAAAAGACTCACGGAGGGCAGGTGTGCCCGCATTTCCGTATATTGTCCCGATGGACGCTCACCACCCGGAGACACATTCATGCAAATCGGCATTGTCGGACTCCCTTTCTCAGGCAAATCCACTCTGTTTCAGACGATCACAAAGACGCATATCGACCCTTCCCTCCTCGCCCGGCCGGATGCCCACCATGCAGTCATAAAGGTCCCTGACACCCGGCTCGACAAATGCAGCGCGCTCTTCTCCCCCAAAAGCACGGTTCATGCGGTCATTGAATTTGTCGA
>DASVIU010000454.1:0-1596 GCA_036386275.1 Bacteroidota bacterium
CGGAGAGCCCGACCCCTTCCCCGAACTCCTTCCCCTCGATGCCGTAGATGATAACGCGCGCGGGGAGTATATTGAGCTCCCTGGCCATCCCGACGGCTTCGGCCACGCCGAATGCATGGCTGGAATAATGGAAGAAACCCCGCGGGATTTCATCGCGCGCTGCATCCAAGCGGTGTATGACCCCGGGAGCTTTCCCCGAGAATATCGAGTCCACGACAATGACGAGTTCCGCACCGGCCCATGCATCCATTAACGCCGTACCCTCCCCGGAACGTTCCACGACGGTGACCCCGGGAACGTTCCGGCGCCTGATTTCCCGCGCCACGAGTATCCCGAGGGCATCGTCGTTGCGAAACTCGTTTCCGACCCCGATAAGCAGGTTCTGCCCGGACACGCCGTTCATGTGATTTCCAGTCGGACAAAGTGGGTGGCGCACGAAATGCAGGGATCGTAGTTCCTTACCGCCTGTTCGCACTTCCAGGTCAGCTCTTCACGGGGGAGCCCTCCGAATTTGGTGACGAACAGCCGGACGTCTTCCTCTATGGTGGGCTGGTTCTGGGCCGTCGGCGGGACGATCTTTGCGTCGCGGATGAGACCGTCGTCGGTCACCCTGTACCGGTGGTAGAGCATCCCCCGAGGGGCCTCGCTCGCCCCGCAGCCGATCCCGGCGGATATGGTAACGGGGTGTGAAGGAGCGGCGGGAGGTTCGTATGCCTGGATGATGCGGAGAGCCTCTTCGTACGCATACACAGTCTCTATTGCCCTGACGATGATGCTCTTGAACGGGTTCTTCATCACGGGGCCGATCTTCACGTCTGCGGCGACCTGCCGGGCAAGCGGGGAGAGGCGGTCAAAATTGAGATTAAATCGCGCCAGAGGGCCCACCGAATACCGCCCGTGCCCCCGTTCCAGCCCGTGAAGGGCGTTCGAATGGGGGACGTGGCGCTCTTCGAAATGGAACTCGTATTCGCGGATGCTGATATCCAGCCCGCTGCTCGTCACGATCCGGCCCCCCATGAGAGGGTATTCCTCCGGATGGCGCAGCGAAACGAACTCGTACTCCGTCTCGAAATCCGGAAAGTCGAACGTCGACACCAGCTTCGCCGTATCGATCGCCTGGTCCAGCCCCCATTTGAGGCGCTCGACAAGGGGCTCGAGCTCCTCCTTTCGCGGGACGCGGTAGAACCCGCCCACGCGGACGTTGACCGGGTGGATCTCCCTCCCCCCGACAATGTTCATCACGTCGTTGCCGATCTTCTTCATCTTGAGCGCGCGCGCCACAAGCTCCGGTTTGTCCTTCGCCAGCAGCAGCGCATCTTCATAGCCGAGAAAATCCGGTGCATGGAGCATGTACATGTGCAGCACATGGCTCTCGATCCACTCACCGCAGTAGAGGAGCCGCCTGAGCTGTCGGATCTGATCGTCCACGGTGAGCCCCATTGCGTCTTCCATGGCGAGCACGGAGCTCATCTGGTAGGCGACAGGACAGATCCCGCATATCCTCGCGGTGATGTCCGGGGCTTCCGTGAATTTGCGTCCACGGAGGAACGCCTCGAAAAAGCGGGGTGGCTCGAATATGCGGAGCTTGACATCCGC
>DASVIU010000455.1:0-2161 GCA_036386275.1 Bacteroidota bacterium
TATTCTGTCGGTCCCCGCAACGGCGAAACATCGGAGCGCACCTCCGCCCCGGGCGATAAGACCGCCGCCGCCATTCGAAAACTTCAGGATGACCCTGTTCCCTTCCGTTCTCATTGATTGAAACAGCGGCCCCGAGCCAACCACTGTCGTATCACGATATGCCACACGCTCCGCAGCAAGCGCCAGCCGGAGTCCGACATCCTTTTTGTCAAGGGGATGTACATCATTCCACTCACCGATGTCGATCGTAACCGCCATGGCGGTGTTCGGTTCTGCAAGCGCCGCACATTGCGCCTCGCGCAGCACGGCCCAACTCCCCTCCGACGGCTCCCGTCTCGGTTCCATGAAATTCGGCAACTGAACGAACAGGAACGGAAAATCCCCCTGACGCCAGTTGCCCCTCCAGTCCCGGATCATCGCCGGGAACAGGGTCCTGTATTCGGCGGCCTTTGTCGCGTTGGATTCCCCCTGATACCACACGACCCCCGTGATGCGGAAGTTCAGGAGCGGAGCGATCATCGCATTGTAGAGACCGAGGGGCTTCCAGCGAATAAACGTCTGCCCGGCAAGAGGCGGCATGGAGGCTCCGAGCCGGTACCGCCACGGACCGGCGAGATCAACGCTCGCGACACCGGATTCAATCCTATACGGCTTGTCCGGGACGAATCCTCCCCTGCCGGCATTGCTTATGACCCGGACGACAATTCTGTTCTCACCGCGCCGGAGCAGCCCCGCGGGAATCACGTACCGCCGGGGAGGGTACTGGTAGGTTGTCGTCCCGACGAATACGCCGTTGACGAACGCGGAATCCGCATCGACAATACGTCCCAGCGTAAGATCCGCCCGTCTGCCGACCATCGCGGGCGGAACACGGAAATCTCTTGCGAACCAGACGACACCGTTCACTTCTCCGAGTCCGGTCGATGACCAGTATCCCGGGACTGTCATTGTCTGCCAGCCCGATATGCTGCACGCAGGGTCGTACCAGGGTTTTCCTGTGCGTGCTTCCCCCGAATCCCGGGCGCGGAGAATCCGGTACCAGCCTCCGATCCTGTCCGCGTCCTCATTCTCTATCCGGTGAATGAGGGTGCTGTCCCGGAATCGAACGGCTTCAGATTCATACACGGGAAAGGCCCTGAGACCGGACTCGCTCATCCATGCTTCCGCGGGGGAACCGCCGAGACTGGTGTTGATGAGCCCGATAGGGACCCGGTATTTCTCGTAGAGCGCTTTCGCAAAGAAGTAGCCCGCCGCGGAGAAATCGAGAACGGAGACAGAGTCGGCCGACTTCCATGTCCCGGACGGAAGATCGTTCTCCGGACGGCGAAAGTCGTATCTCTGCGGAACCAGGAACTGCCGAATTGATGGATTACACGCACCTGCAATTTCATGCGTATACAGGGGGCTCACCCGCGCCACGGAAAGCTCCATATTCGACTGGCCGGAGCAGACCCAGACATCCCCTATCATGACGTCGCGGACCGTCAGCGCGTTGCGCCCCGCGATCCGCATCACATAGGGGCCGCCGGCGGGAAGGGGACCGAGCGTCACCATCCACTCCCCGTTGGAATCTGACGACGCCCGATACGTCGAATCACACAACCGCACGCTCACCCGCTCACCAGCCGAAGCCCATCCCCAGATTCTCACCGGCGCGTCACGCTGCAACACCATGCCGTCCCCGATGAGCCTCGGAAGCCGCACGTCGCCGGAGGCATCCATGCACGCCGCCAGTGACATGAAAACGAAGAGGACCCGGAAAAGACGGCTGCTGTTCATCATACCCATGCTCCGCACCATTCCTATTGAGACACAAATGTCGTGATGCTCGACGGATCCAGAGTCGCCGTAAATGCGCCGTTCGCCGCAGGAATGTCTGTCCCTCGTTCGCAGTTCTTTGCCACCGAGGTCATGTACCGGGAGAAGGAGGGCATGGTGCCGTGTGTGACGGCAAATCCCTGCTGAATCGCGGAGCCGGCGGTATTCATTATTATGATAACCACGCGGGACGACGCGGGGTCTTTGTACGAGGAAACATAGACATTCCTTTGTGGCACGGCTTTGCACGTGATCCTGTAATATCCCGGACGAACAAACCTGGCGAACTGCGACATCACAAATCCGCGCTTTGTCACGTTGCCGTCTTCGCCGATCGGACCAT
>DASVIU010000456.1:0-1634 GCA_036386275.1 Bacteroidota bacterium
CTCTGGACCTTCCCGGGACTCCCGTCAGGGTCGTCGAGCCGTATCAGATCCTCGGGGAAATTGCTCCCGACCTGATGGACGCGATCGGCATAGACGTCGCCTGCCTCTGGGGGAGGAAGACGATGTTCGGGTTTGAAAACGCACATTGGAAAGAATGGCGCCTTTTTGACGGCACGCCCGTTCTCGTTCCGGAGGGGTTTAATACCGTCCCGGAACCCAACGGGGATATTCTGCTCTATCCGGAGGGAGACAGGTCTCTGGCCCCGAGCGGGAAGATGCCCCGGGATGGATATTACGTCGATGCGATAGTCCGGCAGCAGCCGATCGACGATGCGACGTTGAGCGTCGAGGACAACCTGGAGGAGTTCACCCCCATCGCGGATGAAGACCTGGAGCATTTCAGGAAAGAGGCGGAGAGACTCTACACGCAGACAGACAAAGCCCTGCTCGCGTCCTTCGGCGGGACGGCGTTCGGGGATATCGCCCTCGTCCCCGCGATGTGGCTCAGGAATCCCCGGGGGATCCGGGACATCGAGGAGTGGTATGTGAGCACGGTGTCACGGAAGGAATTTGTCCGGAGCATCTTCGAGAGGCAGTGCGAGACCGCGCTGGAGAACCTCGCGAAACTGTATTCGGTTGTCGGCGACAGGGTGGTTGCTGCGTTCACGACCGGGACGGATTTCGGCACGCAGTGCGGCCCGTTCATCTCCCCGAAGTCGTACAGGGATCTCTATCAGCCTTTCCACAGGGAAGTGAACAACTGGATACACACTCATACGGGATGGAAGTCATTCATTCATTCCTGCGGCTCCGTCTTCCGGCTGATCCCCGATTTCATCGAGAGCGGCTTCGACATACTGAACCCGGTCCAGTGCTCCGCGGCGGAGATGGACCCGGCGGCGCTCAAGTCGAAGTACGGCGAGGCGCTCACATTCTGGGGCGGGGGGGTTGACACCCAGCAGACCCTTCCGTTCGGGACTCCTGAGCAGGTGGCCGCGGAGGTGAAATCCCGCATCGAGAAGTTCGGGCCGCATGGAGGATTTGTCTTCAACGCGATACACAACGTCCAGGCGAGGGTCCCCATCGCCAACCTGATGGCGATGATCGAGACGTTCGACCGATACCGCGCGTACTAGGGGGACTTACCGCAGGGCGTTCATTCATCTCCACCTCCCGGCTACCGAATGTTTACCTCCGCGGTGTTCGACTCCGAGTAGAGGGGTACCCTCCCCTTCAGGAGGAGCATGACAGCGTCCTCAATCGCCGTGGAGCTTGTGCTCTTCCGGAACGCCTCTGAGAACACGAGCGCCCCGTCCCGGCATCGGATGATCTGCATGCTGAATGCCGATCCCGCCGTATCTCCCGCGATCCCCGTGACAGCGAAATTCATGGAGAGGTCTTTCTCGAGCGCGCTCAATATCTGAGGGTTCGAAGGACTGAGCCCAGTGAGCCTCCACGAAGCCTGTTCGGATTTGACCGTGGAGTATGGGAATATTCTGAATGTCTCGTTTTTTGCCTTGAGGGCATAGTACAGCTTCTGTGTCAGCGGTGTATCGTGCATGAGCGAGTCGGAGAACGGGAGCACACCGAGACCCACCGGAGGAGTGTATCCTTCGAACGGGTCGGTGTCGATG
>DASVIU010000457.1:0-2943 GCA_036386275.1 Bacteroidota bacterium
GTCTGGACCTCGGCTGTGCATTGAGACAGCTTATGCAGATGCATGCGAGACAGAAGTTGGTGAAAAGTGTTCGCCTCATGGATTTCCTTGAATGTTGTGTGAAAACGGCTATCTTTGTCCGGGCGTACATATCAGGTCTGAATATATAATGAAAGAATCACGCAGGAGGTTCCAATGCAGGGTGCCACTTACACGATATTCGTTCAGAATTTCATGGGGCTGCTCATGATGCTGCTCATCGGACCGGTCTCTCTCGTTGGACAGGGCAAACAGGGTGAAACTCACCCGGGGTGGTCTCATCTGACGTATGCGGTGTATTTCACGTACCCGGAAATTGAAAAGCTCCTCCTCGATACCGCCTCCATGCGCGAAACGATGGAATACCTGGGCCCCGTCAGGCCCGGGAGGGTGTACCTGGAATGCACGAGCAGGGGGGACGTGAATGTCCCCCAGATGAAGGAGCTTGCCGCAAGATTCCGTGCCCTGGGGCTCAGGGTCTCGGGGGCCATGGTTCCGACAGTGCCCGGCGGCCCGATATGCTACAATAATCCCGATCACCTTGCGCAGCTCGAACGGCGCTCCCGCGCAATAGCGCAGGTGTTCGATGAGGTCATACTTGACGATTGGCTTTTTACGACCTGCACGTGCGAGAAATGCGTCGCGGGGCGGGGCAAGTCCACCTGGGCCGATTACCGGACGAAACTGCTTCTCGAGAAATCGAAGAAGTACATCATCGACCCCGCACGGGAGGTACATCCCGGCATCAGGATGATTATCAAGTACCCGAACTGGTATGAAGGGCACCGGGAAAACGGGTATGATGTGCTGAACGAGACTCATCAATTCGATGCAATGGCCGTCGGGATCGAGACCCGGACGCGGGCGACACACGATCAGCACATCCCGATCTACAGCGGCTATGTGTTCCAGAAGTGGTGGTCGGGGGTCGATCCGGCAAAATGGGTCGGCTCCTGGCTCGATAACTACACGATGCAGGGACAGGACAACGACTACGTCGCACAGGTCTGGCAGGCGGTGCTGGCTCAGGCGCCGGAAATCATACTCTGGTCCGGCGGCCATCTCCACCACACGGGCCCGTTCAGCGACGTGTACCCTCATTTTCGCGAGATGCTCCCTGAGTTTGACCGTGTGGCGGGGATGTTGAACGGCCCCCCCCGCGGAGTGCCGATCTACCTCCCGTACGGCTCCGAAGGCGAATACAACATTTTCGGCTATCTTGGCATGGCGGGGATTCCGCTCGCTCCCGTGGGTCAGTTCCCGGCCGAGAGCCAGAACGCGATCTTTACGCGGCATTCGCTCAGGGATCCCGGCCTTGCCGAAAAAATGCTCGCCCGCCTTCGCGCCGGACATGACGTGTTCATGACATGGGAACTCTTCTGCAGGCTCGAGGACACCGAGTTTCGAAATACACTGAACCTGATCGAGCCCGGCGGGAGCGTTTCCTCCTCACAGTTCAGGACGCGTGTCGGCTGGAATGACCAGATCACGAAATCCGACAGGCCCTTCGTCTTTCCCCGCATTGCGACGACGACGTGGCCGTATGCGCGGGAAGTGGCGGTCGTGAGGGAGGACAATGACTTTGGAGTGCTCCTCAGCGTGAAGTATCTCAACGGGACCCTCCGCATTCTGAATATGCCTGAAAACAGTTATGACCTGCTGCGGCTTCCCGCGCCGGCGCTCAACATGATCCGTCGATCCTTCAGCGGGGAACTGGGGATGCATCTGGCCGGCCCCGGCGGGGTGGGGATGTATCTGTTCGGAACCGGTCAGTACGTGCTCTACAACATGAATGATGAGACGGTCACGGTCTCGCTGAGATTCGACGGGAAGGTCAGTGAGTCCGGCTGGCGCGAGCTGGTCCACGGAAGATGGCTGGCGGTCAGCGAGCACAAGCCGCAGGAACACTCCGGCGGCGGGGCGTATGGCGATGTCTCTCTGACTCTCCGGCCTTTTGAGATCGCGATCGTTCAGTCACCGGACATGCCGGGAGCACGATGACGGTTTCCTACGGTCACAGATTCAGAAGGGGTGCACGATCTCTCCTCGTCCCCTTCACCTGCTCCCTGATCGCTGTTCTCCTGGGAGCCTGTGCGGCATTGTTTCCCCCGGGTGAACGGGATGACTTTATCAGAGTGCAGGGAACGCACTTCCTCCATAATGGAAAACCGTACTGCTTTGCCGGAACGAACCTCTGGTGGGGTTGTTACCTCGGTTCCCCCGGAGATACAGGGGACCGGAGCAGGCTTCTGCGCGAGCTGGATTCTTTGCGCGCCGACGGGATTGAAAATCTGAGGGTCCTGGCGGCCTCTGAAGAGTCATACCTGAAGCGGTCGTTGCGGCCCGCCATTGAACGAGCTCCCGGAAACCTCGATGACTCCCTGCTCCAGGGGCTGGATTATCTCCTGGCCGAAATGGGGAAGAGGAAGATGCACGCGGTCCTTTTCCTGAACAACTACTGGCAATGGTCGGGGGGGATGTCGCAGTATAACGTGTGGGCTGACGGGGGGGGAGGAGTCGATCCGGACGATCCGGCGCAGGGATATCGCGCATTCATGGAATTTTCGGCGACGTTTTATGCGAATAAAAAAGCCGACTCTCTGTTCCGGGACTATGTCAGGTCCATCGTCACGAGGAAGAACACGTGCAACAGTCGTCAGTATTCGGCCGACCCGACGATCATGTCCTGGCAGCTTGCCAATGAGCCCCGGCCGGGGACATCCGGTCCGGATGGGGAGAAGAACCTCGATCTGTTTTACCGGTGGATACACCGGACAGCGGAGTACATCCACATGCTCGACACGAATCACCTGGTCTCAACCGGGAGCGAAGGCGCGGTCGGCTTCCGCTGGTCGAACGAGTATGCCCTCAGGACGCATGAATCGAAATACATCGACTACATGACATTCCATCTCTGGCCGTTGA
>DASVIU010000458.1:0-3303 GCA_036386275.1 Bacteroidota bacterium
TCTCTCCCGTCAGGGCGCATCCAGGAGAATGAGCCGCGGAAAGCGGTCCCCCCTTCGATTGATTTCACGTTCAAGCCCGAGAGGCTTACCGTCATTCCCGACGTGATCCCCGCACTGAGCAATTCTTCGCGGCTTCTCCCCGCGAATTTGGCGTACTGGGGATTGCATTCAATGAGCCTGCGCTTTTGGTGATCCACGGCTTCTTCATAAATGTTTATCCCGTCCTGCGCGTTCTCAAATACAAGTCGGAATTTCTCCTCGGACTCTCTTAGCGTCTCTTCGAGTGCCCGTTGCTCGGTGATGTCGTCGTATGTCGTCAGAAACATTTTCCGATCAGCCTGCGCGAGCATCCGGGAAGTGACACGCAGCACCTTCTTTACTCCGGATTTCGTTGTTATCGTTGTCTCCGACACATGCGGCCCCTGCTGCTCCATCAAGAGCTTCACGCCGTCAAGGACCTTCTGGTGGTCGTCGTGATCGGGATATATCAGACGGGAAAAATCATCGGCATGGTTCGCCTCTTCCATCGTATAACCGGTTATCTCGGTCATCCGCTCGTTGAAGACCTCAAATCTCCCTTCGGCATTGCTGAACGTGATCCCTTCCTGGACTGAGTTGATGACGGTCTGAAGCCGATTCTCGCTCATCTTCAACGCTTCGGCGTCCCCCCTCCCGTTGCGGAGCTGCCTGTTCATGAAGACGAACGTGCCTATGATAAGGGAGAGAATGAGTGTGGTCCCCAGGCCGCGAAAGACGAGGAATTTGTTGAAGTCGGACTCCGCTTCAGACCGCCGTTCAACAGTCACGTGCGCTTCTCTCTGCTCCATTTTCCGGGCTATGGCGCCGATCGGTTCCATCGCAAGCTCTGCTTCCCCCCCCTGCATGATCTTGCGGGCGGCGTCGGGTTCCCCCTCCTGCATGAAATCGATCGCCCGCTCCGCTGTTGCGATGAACCGCTCGCTCGCCGACTGAATAGCTTCAAGTTCTCCCGGTTCGTCTGTCGAAGGACCGTTCATCTTCCGGAGACCCTCGAAGCCGAGTCTCGCATTCGCGGTCCCTTCCCGGAACGTGACCAGGGATACCGTGTCTCCCGTGATAACGTATCCACTTGCGGCGCGCTGTATGTCCTTGAGCGAAGAGACGAGGTCGACCAGCGTGAGGTGCAGGTTGCTCGAAACCGCCACGCTTCGCGTGTTGGAGAGGTAGGAGCTCATCCAGAGGTAGGACCAGACCGCAATCACCCCAAATATCACCAGCGTCAGGGTGAATGCACCCCTGACCCATCTGTCACCCCGGTGTGTAATGCCTGTTTTGATCGGATCCATTTGTTGCTCCGTAGCGTTATTTGTCCCCCGGGACGTGATGCATCGCCCCCCCGGTGGACTGTCGTGCGAGGGCGAAAAGAGCAAACCATATGCCACCTTCCTGTGTCAAAATCACCCCTCTTTTTCATTGTTTCCACTGTTCGTTCGTGACGATTCTACAAAGAGAGCGTATGAAACCAAACCGGGCAAGTGGGCGTTACTTCTGCAACACAGGAGGGGTTCCAATGGAGGTTCTCGAAAAAACGACGCTCGGGGCGGGATGTTTCTGGTGTGTGGAAGCGGTGTTTGAGGAACTTGAGGGAGTGAAGTCCGTTGTTGCGGGATATGCGGGGGGGCGGACGAAGAACCCTTCGTATGAAGAGGTCTGTTCCGGGACAACGGGACATGCCGAAGTCGCCCAGATCACGTTTGATCCCCGTAGGGTCACATTCGGGGACATACTCCGGGTGTTCTGGGCGGCGCACGATCCCACGACGCTGAACCGGCAGGGGGCGGACGTCGGAGATCAGTACAGGTCGGCGATATTCTATCACGACGCGACGCAGAAAGCGACTGCGGAAGAGTCCCTCGTGAAAGCCGGGAAGGGTTTTTCCTCCCCCATCGTCACGGCGATAGAGCCGCTCGGGGAGTTTTACGAAGCTGAGAATTACCATCAGGACTACTACAGGAACAACCCCCATGCGCCGTATTGCATGTTCGTCATAAAGCCGAAGCTCGACAAATTGCACCACGGGCAGAAGTGATGCGCTCCCTGCGTGGGAAGTACCCCTTTGCTTCTCACACCCACGTTCATTAGATTTAACCCGGCTTTCCACATCCACTGGCCACATCCACCCGTCACATCACAGGCGGTCACCTCATGGCGGATTCTGGGTCTCGTCCCCGGCGGACACACCGGCTTCGGCGCTGGCTGATCATACTCCTGATCACGCCCGTCATTCTGTTTTCACTGTACACCTGGATGTCGCTCACCTGGAGTTATTCGCACGGGGAGAGGGCGGGGTACGTCCAGAAATTCTCTCAGAAGGGGTGGGTGTTCAAGACGTGGGAGGGGGAGCTCGCAATGGTTTCGATGCCGGGGACGAACCCCGAGAAGTTCTACTTCAGCGTGCGGAACGACTCGGTCGCGGCCCACATCAATGCCTCTCTCGGCGGGAGGGTGGCCCTCGTCTATGACCAGCATTCCGGCGTCCCCCTGAACTGGTGGGGCGAAACCGAGTACTTCGTGACCGATGTCAGGGTTCTCGAGCCGGTGGGCCGACCCTGAGGAGCACGGTGCCGTGCCGTGCAACGGGAAGTGTGATCCCCGCGGGAAATTCTCCAAGGTTTTTCTGACGCCACACGTCACGGACCGCCTGAGTCCCCGTCATTCCCAATTCCGACCAGAGGAGGGGGACGTCTGATTTCCAGCGCCCCCGGTTGAAGAGTCCGACCGCCTTCGACCCGTCTTCCATTTCCTTCTCCCAGACTTCGATATCGCCGCTCACCCTGACACGGGAAGCCTGCCTCCCCAGCGGGTCCTGGCTCACTTCAAGCACTTCGTCGTTCGTCAGGAGGCTCGCGGTGAAATCGTCGAGCTGCGTCATGTCGCAGCCGATCAGCAGGGGAGCGGAGAGGAGGGCCCAGAGTGTGATGTGCGTGTATTGCTCATTGGGCGTCAGCCGTGTGGGGTGGAGCTGCGGGCCCCAGCCGACCTTCCCGACAACAAGCATATCCGGATCGTTCCAGTTCCCGGGTTTCGCGAACTTCTCGTGTCCTGCCTGTGCAAAACCGATCCCCGACATGCTCTCCCATGTGTCTTCGATGTCGCCGGTTGTGCGCCAGGAGTTCCCTCCGGCCCCGCCTCCCCATTCCCAGACATTCCCCATCCCATACTGGCAGAAGCTGAAGACGATGTCACGGTGAACGCCGTTTAATGCCCGGCGCATGAGGCGATACGGTTTTTCAAGTGATTCGAGTGTCCGGTCCTTTTCGATTG
>DASVIU010000459.1:0-5493 GCA_036386275.1 Bacteroidota bacterium
CAATTATCCTCTTGCCCCTCCGATCAACCCCGCCGATATCGAGGCTCCCCGAGGTTTCGACAAGCACCTCGTACCCCCCGTCGCAGAGCGCCTTGAAGAGCTCATTCACTCCGTCCTGCATAAGGGGCTCCCCCCCCGTGACTTCCACCAGACCGCACCCGAACGACTCAACGGCGGAGAGAATTCCGGCAACGGACATCCGGCGCCCCTCCTCGAACGCGTAGACCGTATCGCACCATGCGCAGCGGAGGTTGCAGTAGGTCAGCCGGATGAAAACGCAGGGTCTCCCCGTGTGGGTGGATTCCCCCTGGATGCTGTGGAAAATCTCGTTGACAACGAGTTCTGTCATGGATTGAGGCGGGACCACTCTGTAACGATGAAGGTACGGAGAAGGGGGGGGAAAATCAAGGATAGGGCGGTACTGAGGAATCCGCTTTCAGGTCCGGATTTGCGAAGTTTTTTTGCGGGAGATGCAGTTAATGACCGATGCGATGACAACATCGTCGTCGACCGGCTTCATGATCAGGTCGTCGACCCCGAAGCGCTTCCCTGCAATCAATGTCTCCCGGTCGATGCGCGTGGCCAGGAACAGGAAGGGGACATCCTGGTTCCCCGAGTTGGTTTTCAGCCAGAGATACAGGTCGAACCCCTTCGGACCGGTTTCAAAGTTCACCTCGGATATCACGACCTCCGGCCTGAACGTTGAAAAAGTCTCGAGGGCCTCTTCGTAGCTCGATGCTCCGATTGCCATAAAACCGTACCGGCGCAGTGTACCTGTCAACGACGTGAGGAGCCGTTCGTCCTGGTCGACGATCATCACAAGGTCTGACCTGCGGGAACGGGCGTGAGTCCCGTCGGCCTTTTCCCGCTTACCGTTGGTTGTCCGCTTGAGGATGTGTGCCACAATATCATCGATCGTCCCCTTCAGGAGCTTCCCCTCCTCGTTTGACGGGTCCAGTCCGAAGACGGTGTCGAGAGTCTTGAGTCCGGCCAGGTACCGGCCCATGTCGACGTGGTCCCGCACATGCTGGAGGAAGTGTTCCACTTTCGCACGCCGGAATGCCTCAGCCGGGGTCAGCCCCTGCAATTCATCTTCTTCGCCTATCACAGTAAATCTCCGAGAGTACACAACACAGGTTTTACTGCCGATCACCTGGGCATATTGTAGTAAAATCGGAGTGCATTCACTGTGCGTCCAATCACCTGCCGGTGAAAGCGCACGTGAGTGCTGCCAAGAGGAGAATCCGCCCGAAAACCATAGAAAAACCTGCCAATATGGGGGATCAGGGGAGCATGAGGTCGTTCAGAAGGAGTATAATGAGGAGTACGCCGAGGATGAGCCGATACCAGATAAATACCATGGTGGTATGCCTCATGAGGAATTTCAGGAGCCATGCTATCGAGGCATAACCTACAACACCTGAAACCACTGTCGAAATCAGCAGGTTTCCCAGGCCCAGATCAAATCTCCCATGAATCTTGGTCAGCTCGTATATGCCGCTGGCAACAACCGCCGGGATGCTCAGGAGAAACGAGAATCTGGCAGCCGTCTCGCGTGTGAGTCCGAGAAAGAGGCCCGCTGTGATGGTGGTCCCCGAACGGGAAGAACCGGGGATCAGAGCACAGGCCTGCGCGAACCCGACCACGAGCGCGTCCACCCAGGTGATCTGCCCGAGAACGCGGACGTGGCGGGCGAATTCCTCCGCGAGCCAGAGAAGGAGGGCAAGCGCAATCATACTGGCCGCAATAACGATCGTGGTCTTCGTCAGCGCCCCTTCAATGATATGTTTCATCGAGAGACCGATCAGAGCGACGGGGAGCGTGCCGATGATGATGTAGAGAGCCATTCGGGAGCGTTCCGTGAATCTTCCTTCAGCAGGCTTGCGGGGGCCCGTGAGATCCCGCCCCAGAGCCACCGCCATCTTCCACAGGTCATTCCAGAAGTACACTATGACCGCAGCAACGGTCCCCAGCTGCATCACGGCCATGAACTCGGTCCACGCTTCCGGGTGATTGAGGTCTATGACGTTAAGGAGCTTGGCGGCAAGTGTGAGATGTGCCGTGCTGCTGATCGGGAGGAACTCCGTCAGCCCCTGGACAACGCCGAGGAAGAATGCAATGAAAGGATTCAAGAGCGGGTCCTGTCTGTTGGGTGTTTGGAAAGGTTCTGAATATACGAGACCGCCGGCTCAGATTCAATACCGCTCACATAAGTCGGGACACAAGGAGCTGGACAAGTATGATCTTCGCAATCATCGAGACAGGGTAGACGGACGCATACCAGACGTTCGGGGCGTCCGTCCCTCCGTGTTCGTTGGCGTACGCAAGGCAGGCGGGCTGAGTCTGTATGCCGGACATGAGTCCCATGACGGAGGGGTAGGAAAGCCGGAGGAACCGGTTCCCTCCGATGAGCACGACGAGTGTGGTAACGGCAGTGATCCCCGCACCAACGGCCATGAGGATCCAGCCGCCGTGTTCCACAGTCCCCACGAAACCGTCCCCCGCCTTCGTTCCGATTCCCGCCAGGAAAAGGACAAGTCCCACCTGCCGCAGCGTCAGGTTCACGCTGAAGGGCATCCCCCAGGTGATCGGACCGGAGCGCTGCAGCCGTCCGAGCAGGAGCCCGGCAATGAGCGGCCCCCCCGCGAAGCCGAGCGTGAATGTCCCTCCTCCCGGGAGCGGAAGCGGAGCGATCCCCAGGAGGACGCCCATCACCAGACCCACGGAGAGGGAGAGGAAATCGGCTTCGGAGCCGGACCGGACGGAGTCCCCGAGAAAACGGGCCACGCGGTCCAGGTTACCGGCCCATGTGAGAACCCGGACCCTGTCTCCGCGTTCGAGGACCGTTTCACCCGCCGGGACGAAATCGACATCCCCGCGCCTCACCCTCGTGATCGTCGCATCCAGCAGGTTCTGAATGTTCAACTCCCGGATTGTTTTTCCGATCACCCGCTTGTCGGAAACGTCGATCCGCCGGAAGTCGAATTCCTTGTTCTCCGTCTGGATCTCCAGGTTGGATTCTTCTCCGAAGAGTATGCGAGCCCGTTCGTGAGCGGCCACGTTCCCCACGGCGACGACAAGGTCGCCCCGTGCGAGCGTGGTCTCCGCGTAGACAAGCGAAGTCTCCTCCCCGTGGCGAACGCGGCTGAGGACAAAACCATGGTGCGATCCGTCGCCGAGAAGCGAAGCCACGGTCTTGCCGAAGACACCGGGGTTCACGACGCGGTACGTCCGCCCGTAGAGAGGACCCGGCGTTTCTCCGGTTGAAGGCCCGGCGTCCGATCCCCCGGGCACCGTCCCTATCTTCAATTTTCCCGCGAGATGGAAAGCCAGCAGGACACCAATGACACCAAACGGGTAGGCGACGCTGTAGCCGATGACGGGAGCGCTCGTCCTGATCTGCATGTCGAGCGCTGTCAGTGCGGCTCCCCCTGGAGCTCCGCGAATCGCCTCAATGCTTGCGGCGAGCGCGGGAGTGTTCGTCAATGCGCCGCAGAAAACACCCACCATCGACAGTCCGTCGAGCCCGAAGAGCTTCGCTCCGGCATAGGCGAGCATGGCGGCGAGAAGTATCGCGCCGAACGCGAAGATATTCGCGCGGAAAGCCCTCTTTCCGAACGAGGAGAAGAATGAGGGACCCGACTGGAGACCGATCGTGTAGACGAACAGGACCAGGCCGAGGACGTACAGCAGCTCGGGAATCCTCAGACGGGAATCGAGCGACCCGGCAAATATCCCCACAAACAGCACGGCCGCCGGTCCGAGGGAAAATCCGAAGACACGGATGCTCCCGGCGAGCCAGCCGACGCCGATCACCGCGAAAAGCAGGAGGAGAGGGGAGGAAGCGAGGAAATCAATCATGGGGCTGCGGCGCCGTGTCCGTGATTTCCGTGAGAACCCCGCAGGCAGACAGTGGGTGTATGAACGCGATGGAGAGCCCTTCCGCACCTTTTCTTGGCTCGCTGTCGATCAGGCGCACGCCGCCGGAAGCGAGATCCCGGAGCGTCGCGCGAATGTCGCCGACCGCGTAGGCGATATGATGAATCCCTTCCCCCCTCTTCGCGATGAACTTTGCGATGGGTCCTTCGGGGCTCGTGCTTTCCAGGAGTTCTATTTTCGATTCCCCCAGACGGAAGAAGGCGGTCCGGACGCTCTGGTCAGGCACCTCTTCCACCGCGTAACAGGGGACCCCCAGGAGCTTTTCGTATGTCCCGATCGCGGCACTGAGGTCTTTGACCGCGATCCCGATGTGCTCGATGCGCGTCTGTGCCCCCAATTTCTCCATGTCAGTTCCTCCGGTTCATCAGATCGGTGCCGGGTTTCTCAATCCAGCTCGAGAAGTATTTGCCCCTTTGTCACGGTATCGCCGGGGGAGACACGGAGTGCGCGAACGGTTCCGTCGCACGTCGACCGTGCTTCGTTTTGCATTTTCATTGCTTCAAGGACCAGCAGAGGATCGCCGCTCCTGACCCGCGATCCCTTCCGCACAGCAACGGACAGGATGACGCCGGGGATAACGCACCGGACAATGTGCGGGTCGGGCGCAACGTACGGCGCGCGCTGTTCGAACTTCTTCGTATACCGGGTTTCGTAGGTGACCCCGCCGATCACCAGCTCCCGTAATGTCTCGGGTGTCTGCATCGTGGTCAGAAGGGGGGGATGCCGTGTTTCTTGTAAGGCCTGGACTCGCTTTTGTTGACCGAAATCTGTATCGCGTGGATGAGAAAATCCCGTGTCGCGACGGGGCTGATCACCGCATCGATATGCCCCGATGCGGCGGCAACGTACGGATTCGCGAACTTCTCAGTGTACTCCGCCACCTTCTGACGGCGCATCTCGACGGGATCGGGCGCGCCCGCGATCTCATTCTTGAAAATAATGTTCGCCGCCCCCTCGGGCCCCATAACCGCGATCTCCGCCGTCGGCCAGGCAACGACAAAGTCAGCCCCGAGATGGCGCGAGCACATGGCGATATACCCTCCCCCGTATGCCTTGCGGAGGATGACGGTGATCTTCGGTACGGTGGCCTCGCTGAACGCGTACAGGAGCTTCGCCCCGTGCCTGATGACACCGGCGTGCTCCTGGTCGACGCCGGGGAGGTATCCCGGCAGGTCGACGAACGTGATGAGGGGGATACCGAACGCGTCACAGAACCGGATGAACCGCGCCCCCTTGTCCGAGGAATCGACATCCAGCACCCCGGCCAGGACCATCGGCTGGTTCGCCACAATCCCCACTGTCTCTCCGTCGATCCGGGCAAAGCCGACCACGAGGTTTGCAGCCCAGTTTGCGTGCACGTCCAGGAACTCTGAGTTGTCGCACAGCGCGCAGATGACATTCCTCACGTCGTACGGTTTCCGGGAATCCATCGGCACGATCCGCTCGATGTCGAATTTCGCTTTCGGCGGTTTGGCCGGGTACCGTTCAGCTTTTCTTTTGTTGTTCCAGGGTATGAACGTGAAAAGCTGTTTGATCTTGTGAAAGCACTCCAAC
>DASVIU010000460.1:0-3021 GCA_036386275.1 Bacteroidota bacterium
GCTAAAGAGAGATCGAGGCGCCGTCGGTCAGGACGACGCCGGTGATCCTCTTGATGCGCCGGTCGCAGACAGGAAGTTCGATCCTCTCCTCGCAGGCGATCCTCTCCGGACAGGTGTAGATGGTGAACCGGCCGCCGCGTACGTAACCGATGAGGACAATTCCCGCCTCCTCGCACATCTTCACCGCCATGTCGGTCGGCGAGGTGCGGGAGGCAATCATGGAAATGCCGAGCATTGCAGCCTTGGCCGCAAGTTCCGTGGAAACCCGACCGGAGGTGACGAGCATCGTGCCGGAAAGATCGATGCCCTTGAGAAGCGCCTCTCCGGCAATCCTGTCCAGGGTATTGTGCCGCCCAAGGTCTTCCGCGTAGAGAAGGATGGAAGTGCCGTTGCCGACCGCCGCCGAATGGATGCCGCCATGGTTTTTATAATTTTCCGCCAGGCGGGCCAGTTGCTCCATCATTCCGAAGATCTCGGAGGGCCGATAGGTTCGTGGCGACGGACCGCCGTGTTTTGAAGGATCTTGCGCCGGTTTGTTTAATGTGAAGCTGATGCCGGCGCCGCAGCCCGATGTGAGAACCGGCCGCAGCTTGTCCGGCAGGTCCCCCCGGATGCCCACATTGGCTATTCCGAAATCGTTGCAGACGCTCAGCATGAGAAAATCTTCAGCGGTTTGCACGAAACCTTGCAGACGGAGAAAGCCCGCCGTAAGAAACCGGAGGTCGTGCGGAGAACAGATCAGGGTGGCGACCTCCCGGTGGTTGACAATGAGTTTCAGGGGGAATTCCTGGACAACCTCCGTCTCCCCCGACTCCAGCTTTCCGTTTCGATAGGTAACTGTTTTTCCCATGAGTCACTTTCTCCGTTACGCACGATCTAGGGATTATTGGCCCGCCCTACCTCCTCCCAATCCATGATGTTCCAAGCCTGGTCCCCGCCCAGGTATTGGCTGGAATAAAGGTAAACAACTCCCGTCGAGGGATGGACCATCTTCTTGATATCGATGAACTCCGGTTTCCCCAGTGTCTCTGCAATATGGACTTCCAGCTCGTCGGGATCGATGCCAAATGCCTTTTCCTTGAAGAGCTGGGAATTGGTCGGCCGCGGGTAGATCCTGGAGTCGTCCCGAACCGTTTCGGCGATGGCGGCACAGGGGTCATTAGCCGCCGCCCGGAGAAGAATCTTCGCGTAGTTGCCGCTCAAATAGATCTCCGAATGGAAGTAACCCTCCCCGTTGGAAGCGGTCACTTTCTTTATATCGGCGAACCTTGCTTCCGTCTGCATCTCGTTCAGGAGGTCGGCGATCTGATCCTGTTCCTTCTCAGGCGTCAGCGCAAAAAGGGCGTCGGCGGGTGTCAGCGCAACTCTGTCCCTTGAGTCTCCCCTGACCTTCTCCGCCATCCTGTCCTTTACTTCTTCGACCAGGCTTTTTGCGAATGCCTCGTCCACGGGGATGAATGTCTTCGAGAAAAAATAGAACCTCCCGGAAGGGGTGGGCACGGCTTTGATATCCCCATAGGCGTCTTCCGCGGCCATCTCTTCCAGGATGGCGGTGATGCTCCCCTGTCGCGAATCCGGAACCAGAGCGAATACGGTATCCGAAAGGGTCATGGCAGCGTGCTCTTTCGCTTCTTCCCTGATCTTCCCGGCAATCCTTGCCTTTATCTCCTCGACCTGGTCCTTTCCGGCCGCCTCGGCTGTCGGTTCCACCAACACCTTTTCGACTGTCGGGATTGTCGGGTCAAATCCTTGCTGCATGAGACAACCTCCAAAAAGTTCATTGAAACGAGAAGCCCCCGGTGTCGCCGAGGGCTCCTCGTCATGAAAACATCCTTACGGAAGCAGCCCGTTTGCCCCCATGACGGCAGCCACGTCGGTCAGTCCCAAACTGGCATACGTTGCCTGGGTCGGCAGCCCTGTTGTCCGGTCCCATCCGAACTGGTCATAGAGGAGGTTCTTGCCAATCTCGATGTCGGCACGGTCCAGGGCCGAAGCACCCGTGGCGATCGGTTTATACATCCAGTCGTAGGCATAATCGTGCTTGTTTCGCATGTCCTTCCCGTCTCCGGGATGAGCAATTTCCATGTGGAGGGCCGTGAGCGCCCGCAAGAGGGTGTGATTCCTCAATCCCACGGTCTCCAAACCCTTCTGGTCTTTGACGTCCCCGGTGACCGCCGTGTAGGATTGCGCCTCCAGCGAGGAATCCCCGCGGTAGTTGCGGCTCTTGAGCGGGGAAGCCCAGACAGGGAGGGTATAGTTGCACAGGGTCAGTGAGTTGTGCAGCTCCGTGTAGATTACGCACTGCGCGATAAACGCAGCCTTTGCCATATTCATGGGCGTATTGGCGCTGTTCGAATCAAACCCATCGGAGCCATCGGTCGCGTTGAAGATCGATTTCCCCTGGTTGAACAGTTCTTGCGAGATCTCTTTCATCAAGCTCAGCGGCAGCCCGCTTGCCTGGTAATTGGTGTGGGTGTGGTTCATGGGGTCACGGTTCAACTGCATGTTGATCAATGCCCCGATCTGGGTTCCGCTCTCCACGCCGTGATGCTTCCCGTGTCCCATCTTGAAGCATGTGAGACCGGGGTTGTTGTGGGCGGCCTCAAGCTCGGGCCACAGCGACGCCAGCCGGGCGGGCCCCAAACCAAAGTAATATCCCAGCGTCCCCGGGGCGTTGGCGGCGATGTAGGGGACGATGAATTGCATGAATCTCGCGTCGCCATCCGCCAACAGTTTGAAGGGGCTCTTGCCGCTGTTCCACAACGACGTCGTATTCAACAAGGTCCATTCCGCAGCGGAAAGGTACTTCTGCAGGACAGGCTTGCCGATATTCGGATTGGGGATCGTTCCCCCCGGATTTGCCGGATCCGGAATCGTTGCCGGGTTATTCGCATCGACGACAATTTTGGTCGCGAGATACCATTTGAAGTCGTTGGTGACCTGCGAGTAGTCGCTCCAGAAGCCAAAATCGTCGCACAGATAGCTGCTCATCTGGGATAACAGGTAAGGATTTCCTGCCGG
>DASVIU010000461.1:0-2948 GCA_036386275.1 Bacteroidota bacterium
GAGGTCGCCCGTGCGATATCGTCCACGGACAGGTGCTGCAGGTCCGCGATCTTTGCCGCGATGAGCGGGAGGCGGGACGGCTCATTTCTGGTACCGCGGTGAGGGACAGGTGCAAGGTACGGGCTGTCTGTCTCAAGGAGAAGATGCTCTGCCGACACTTCCCGGGCGACGGCCGCCGCATCCCCGGCGTTCTTGAATGTCACGATCCCCGGCAGCGACACCGCGAACCCCAGTTTGATGAGATCCCACGCCAGCGCCGGGTCGCCGGGGAAGCAATGAAAGACCCCCTTGGGTGCAGGAAACCTGCTGAACGGCGTGGCCGCCTGACTGCGCCAGGCCGGGTAACTCTCAAGCGCCTCCCGCACGATCCGGACGGTCTGCTCCGTGGCGTCCCGCGTGTGGATCACAACAGGGAGATTCTTCCGGGCGGCTATCCCGAGCTGCGCTCTGAACACCCGTTCCTGGACATCGCGGGGGGCGAAGTCGTAGTGAAAATCGAGCCCGATCTCGCCGACGGCCACAACCTTCTCCTCCGTGCAGAGCTCCTCCACACCCCTCAGGACATCCTCGCCGGCGCCGGCCGCTTCATGAGGATGCACCCCCACGCACGCATAGACTTCCTCCCGCCGGTGCGCGAGTTCCACGGCCCGCCTGCTGTCTTCCAGGGCGGTCGCAGGATTGACGATGAAGGTGACGCCGGCGTCGGCAGCGCGAGCGATCACCTCGTCGCGGTCGGCGTCAAACTCACGCGACGTGAGGTGTGCATGTGTGTCAATGAACATGGACCTTCGTTCCCCTCATTTCACCGGTGCGCCGCTCTGCACGGGGGACTCCGGCGTCACGATCACCAGCTTCCCGTCCGCATCGGAGGCGGCGAGCACCATGCCGTGTGATTCCTCCTTCATCAGGGTCGCCGGGACGAGATTAGAGACAACGACGACGAGTTTCCCCACGAGGTCTTCAGGCCGATAGTGCCGGGCGATCCCCGCGACAATCTGGCGCTGCTCGGCCCCGATCTCAACCTGCAGCTTCAGGAGCTTCTCCGATTTCGCGACCGGCTCGCACCGGAGCACTTTTCCGACGCGCAGATCCATTTTTCTGAAATCGTCGATCGTGATCTTCTCCGGCGCCGCCCCCGGCGGAGGCGCGGGCGGTCCGGGCGGGACCACGCTGTCCGATTCAATCATGCTGTCCTCGATTTTGGTGAAGAGTATCCCCGCCGTCCCCAGGCGGTGCCCCTCCGGGAGCGCAAGCTCCCGGGCGGAATCCCATGAGCCGTGCGCAGCCTCGCCGGGGATATCGAGCATGCGCCATATCCGTTCGCACGAACCGGGGATCACCGGGCTCATTAGTATGGCCAGCGAGCGCGCGATCTGCAGGCTGATGTGTATCGTCGTCGCGCAGCGCGCCGGATCGGATTTCACGGTTTTCCACGGCTCGCTGTCGTTGAAATACTTGTTCGCCCCCCTGGCCAGGTTCATGACCTCCATGAGTCCGTCGCGGAACCGGTAGCGCTCGTAGAATCCCGCCGCCGCCGGGGGCGTCCCCTCAAGGAGCGCCAGAATACTCCGGTCGATGTCCCCCAGCGGACCCCGTGCGGGAACGGCGTTGCCGAAGGCGCGAACGGCGAAGGCGAGCGTACGATTGATGAAATTCCCAAGTATGTCGGCCAGCTCGTTGTTGTTCTTTGCCTGGAAGTCCTTCCATGTGAAATCCGAATCCCGGTATTCCGGTAGTCCCGTCGCAAGGTAATAGCGGAGCGGATCGGCCGGATACCTCTGGAGGAAGTCCTGGAGGTCGATCCCCCATCCACGGCTCTTCGAGAATTTCTGTCCCTTGTAGTTCAGGAACTCATTCGCAGGGACATTGGCCGGGAGGACGTACTGGTCGCCTCCTCCGTCATTCCATGCCATCAGCATCGCCGGGAAGACGATGGTGTGGAAGACGACGTTGTCCTTCCCGATGAACGCGACATACTTCGTGTCCGGACGGAGCCAGTACTCCTTCCACGCGTCCGGACGGCCGGCCTGCCGGGCCCACTCTTTCGTGGAGGAAATGTACCCGAGCACCGCGTCGAACCAGACATAGACCACCTTCTTCTCGTACCCGGGGAGAGGAATTTTCACCCCCCAGTTCAGATCGCGGGTCACCGCCCTGTCCTGCAGACCCTCCTTGAACCATCCCCTGCAGTACTGCAAAACATTCTCCTTCCAGCCGTCCGCGGCATCACTCTTCTTCACATACTCTTCCAGTCGTGCCTGGTAGGCGCCGAGCGGAAAATACAGGTGGGTCGTTTCACGGACCACGGGTGTGTCCCCGGTGATCTTGCTCCTCGGGTTCAGGAGCTGCAGAGGGTCGAGAAACGTGCCGCAGTTCTCGCACTGGTCCCCCCTGGCGTCTGTGTTGCCGCAGACGGGGCAGGTCCCCTCGACGTACCTGTCGGGGAGAAACATGTTCGCCTTTTCGTCGTAGAGCTGCTTCTCGTTCTTTTCGGTCAGGATCCCTCGACGGTGGAATTCGAGAAGGAACTCGACCACGGTCTCGTGGTGCAGCGGGATCGATGTGCGCGAATAGTTGTCGAATGTGATCCCGAACTTCGCGAACGCCTCCTTGTCCATCGTGTGATATCTGTCGACGATGACTTCGGGGGAAACTTTCTCCCTGTCGGCCGCCAGCGTGATGGCGACCCCGTGTTCATCCGACCCGCAGATGAACAGGACATCCCGTCCTCTGAGCCGCTGGAAGCGGGCGTAGATATCCGCGGGAAGGTACGCCCCCGCGAGGTGCCCCAGGTGAACGGGGGCGTTCGCGTATGGAAGTGCCGCCGTGATCAGGATCCGTTGTGCGTCGCTCATGTCGTACAGTTCAGCGTGTGGATGTGTCACGCGCGGCCGTGTGAGGCTTCAGGACCGCAATCCGGAGCCGGACGGCGAGCTGCGCGAGAACGA
>DASVIU010000462.1:0-2350 GCA_036386275.1 Bacteroidota bacterium
CTGGCGCGATCAGGGACAGTCACCTCTCGACCCTGAAGTGACGCTGTACCGGCGCTACCACGCGAACAATCAGCGCCCGTCGATGAACCTGTTCCTCTACTGCGGGCACGAGATCCCGGAGTTCGGGGGGGCGGGATACGACGCGTCATACCCGGACCGGCCGTTCACCGTTCGTGACCTTGCCGGCGGGTTACGGGGCTTCACGGGCGATTCCGCGCGGTTCGATCTCCTGGTGCTCTCCACCTGTTTCGGCAGTACGCCCTATTCTATCGGGGTGCTCGGACCGTTTGCGCGATACATCATCGCTTCTCCCGACAATCTTCATCTGTCATACTTCGACCTCCGTTCACTGGAGCGTCTGGATCTCAGTGTACGGGAGGGTGATGTTCCTGCTTTTGCGAAGAAATTCGCTCTTCAATCTTTTGACCGGCTGACGAAGGACATCCAGACGGCGGTCAGCGTTGCAGTGTTCGATGTGGACCGCGTGCAGGATTTCTTACACTCCGTTCGCAGCGCGTACGATCGTACCCTTACCGTGCTGGGAGGCGAGGCACAGTCCGCCACGGCCGCGATCGAACGGTGCGATTGCGCCGACATTCCTGCGTACGCGCTGCCGACGATGAACGAGGGGGTGGAGGTATTGTACCGACCGGCGCGGTTCGGCCGGTCAAAGAACAAGCAGAACCATTCGGGGTGGGAATGCTGGAAGGAAAGAGGCCCAGAGGCTGCAACCTCATCCACCTCCGGGACACCTCTCAAGTAGAACTTCAACCGTTCCATATGGAGGAGAATGTGGTCAAGCCCCGTCGAACGGCGGGATTCGCGGCGGCATTCGGTATCGCCTGTTTGCTCTCCGTCAATCCCGCACGGGCGGAAGCGGGAGAGACAGGGAAAGGGCTCCCCGACACGACGTTCATGAGCGGCTCTCTCAGAATCATGTCGTGGAAGTCTCCGGCAATGATCATAATCCCGGTAGCCGACACTCTCGTCTTCCTCTATAATTCGCACAACGGAGCAACCGTCGATTCCGTCGCCAGGAAGAACGACCTCCGCTGCCTTGTCAACGGCTCATTCTTCAGCGGCGTCCGGGGGGACGCTTACCATGCCGGATTGCTTGCCCGGTATGGACGTCTCGTTTCGCCGGCACTCGCCGACAGGCAACTCACGCATGTCGTACGCATCAACTCCACAGCTCACACCGTTACCTTCCTGCCGGCACAATCAATTGTTCCCTCAAGCGATCCGCACGTTGTGGAGTTTCAGACCGGTCCGCTCGTCATAGAGGGGGGGGAGGTCCGGAAGGATTTGATCCGTTCATCGATCAACGGACTTACCGCGCATACCCGGACGCTCCTTGCCACACTCGACGGGCGACACTGTTTCTTCGTCACCGTCACGGAGAAGGTGGCGCTCATCGATCTTGCCGTACTCCTGGCGCGGCTCGACGTGTTTCAGGGGGGAAGGCTGGATGTGATAAATCTGGACGGCGGGTCGTCCGTGGCGCTGTATCTAAGGGATGCGCCCGGGTGGAGCTACAATGCCGGCGACCGTCTTCCGATACTGATCGGGTTTCGCTGAGATCGCCGTTCAGGGCCGTGTTCTCTTCGCTACCGCCGCCACCGTCCGGAATATCTTCTCGTCGCTGATGATCGATTCCCGCTCAAGGACGCGGGAAACCGGGAGGGGAATGTCGTGCGACGTCACCCGGGTCACGGGGGCATCCAGATATTCGAAGTACCGCTCCATGATCGAAGCGGATATCGCCGACCCGATCGACTGGCTCGCAGCCGCTTCCTCCGCAATAACCAGCGCGCCGGTCTTCCACAGCGACTTTCCGATGGTTTCGTAGTCGATCCCGGGGAGGTCGAGCGTCCGGAGGTCGATGAGGTCCACCGAGACGCCATCGGCTGCCAGGGACGGGAGGAGCCCTTCGCACCTGCCGACAAGGGAGCCGTACACAAGCAGCGTCACGTCACTCCCCTCTGCAACGACACGCGCCTTCCCGAAAGGAATGCAGTAGTCAAGATCACCGGGGGGAACGGCGTACTCCTTTCCGTAGAGCGAATGATGCTCGATGACAAGCACCGGATCGTTTGACCGCATTGCCGAATTAAACAGACCGATGTACTCGAAGGTGTCCGAGGGGGCCACGATACGCCAGCCCGGGAAGAGGCTGTAAAGCCCGACGGGGTCCATAGAGTGCTGTCCGCCGTACCCGCAGCCGATCGCCACGCGCGTCCGGACGACAAGCGGGAGATCGGTGGTGTTGCCGTACATGTGGCGCGCCTTGCCGATCTGGTTAAATATCTGGTCTGCCGCAACGAGGGCGAAATCGGGGAACATGATTTCG
>DASVIU010000463.1:0-4133 GCA_036386275.1 Bacteroidota bacterium
ATCCCGGTTCGCGTGCAGGGGAACGGCGCGGCCGCAGAGATCGCGGCCGCGGTCGACGACTTCAGCACGTTCGGCGAGATCGACCTCGTCATCGTGGCTCGCGGGGGAGGGTCCCTGGAAGACCTCTGGCCGTTCAACGAAGAGATCGTCGCGCGCGCAATCGCCCGGTGCCGCGTCCCCGTCGTGAGCGCCGTCGGTCATGAAACCGATTACACGATCGCCGATTTCGTCGCCGATGTCCGGGCATCCACTCCCTCGGTGGCTGCGGAAATGGTGGTTCCCGACCGGCGTGAACTCCTTGAAAATGTAGCGGATTCTTGGTATCGTATCAAGCAGGCTGTCGTCGAGATCGTGGGCAATCAGAGAGAACGCATCCACAATCTCCTCAACAGTTACGCATTCAACCGGCCTGTCGACATCCTCGGCCAGCACAGCCAGCACGTTGACGAAGTCCTCCGGGCCCTCCACAGGGTCGCGGGGCACGCATTCGCACTGACATCGGCCCGGCAGGGATCGCTGGATCAGCGGCTGAGGGCGCTGGACCCCCGGCTCGCGCTCAAACGCGGGTACGCGATCGTCCGGAAAGCAGGCTCGATTGTGAGCTCGGCGGGGCGGGTACGATCCCGCGATGTGATCGATGTGGAATTCCAGGACGGTACAGTGCGTTCCACCATAGAGTAATGCACCAATGGCAGCCAGGAAGAAAGAAACACCCGGTACATTCGAAGATGCGCTCCACAGGCTCGAGGAAATTGTTCAACGGCTCGAGCAGGGGGACGTCCCCCTCGAACAGGCGATGCAACTCTACGAAGAAGGGATCGGGCTCTCGCGCATATGCGCCGGGAAACTGAAGACCGCCGAGCTCGCCCTGAAACGGCTCAGCAAAGACGCCGAAGGCAATTTTTCACTTACGGATGAGAAGGAATGACGGATCAGCGGTATGCGTGTCTTGACAGGGTGACCGTCCCGGCGGACATCCGAAAGTTATCGACTTCCGAGCTCAAAATCCTCTGTGCGGATGTGCGCGATTTCCTTATCGAGACCGTCTCGAAAACCGGGGGACACCTTGGTGCCGGACTCGGTTCTGTCGAGCTCGCTGTGGCGCTGCACTACGTTTTCAACACCCCGTACGACAAACTCGTCTGGGACGTCGGCCACCAGGCGTATCCGCACAAAATACTCACCGGGCGGAAGGGGAGGCTGAGCACGATCAGACAGTACGGGGGACTGAGCGGGTTTCTCAAACGGACCGAGAGCGAGTATGACACCTTCGGCGCGGGACATGCGAGCACGGCCATATCCGCGGCCCTGGGGATGGTCGCCGCCAGGGAGCTGAGCGGCGAGCAATACAAGGTGGTCGCGATCGTCGGCGACGGTTCCATGACGGGAGGGATGGTGTACGAGGGGATGAACAACGCCGGCATCATGAAGAAAGACTTCATCGTCGTCCTCAACGACAACAACATGTCGATCGCCCCGAACGTCTGGGCGATCTCGAACTACTTCACCGAGGTGATCGCCCATCCTTCCTATAACCGGTTCAAGAAGAATGTCTATGAGCTGACCGGCAAGTTCGATGTGTGGGGCGACCGGCTTCGCCGTGTCGCCGCCCGGGTGGAAGAAGGAATCAAGGTCATCGTGACCCCCGGTATGCTGTTCGAAGCGCTCGGGTTCCGCTACTTCGGTCCGATCAATGGCCACAACATCGCCCAGCTTGTCAGGATATTCCAGGAGGTAAAGGGGTACAACGGTCCGATACTCGTCCACACGATCACTCAGAAAGGGAAGGGCTACAGGCCCGCGGAAGTGGACGTGCAGAGGCTCCACGGCGTGACACCCTTTGACAAAGTGACCGGGGTCTCTCCGAAGAAGGCCGAGACCACACCCGCCTACACGAAAGTATTCGGCAACGCGGTGCTCCAGCTGGCGAGGGCGAACCCGAAAATCGTTGCGCTCACCGCGGCAATGCCTGACGGGACCGGGTTGGATCAGCTTCAGAAGGAGATGCCCGACCGCTTCTATGACGTGGGGATCGCCGAACAGCACGGGGTAACCTTCGCGGCCGGCCTCGCAACGCAGGGAGCTGTCCCGATCGTGGCGATATATTCGACGTTTCTCCAGAGGGCATTCGACCAGCTCATCCACGATGTCGCCCTGCAGCACCTCCATGTCGTTTTTGCGCTCGACAGGGGCGGCCTCGTGGGCGCCGACGGGCCCACGCATCACGGGGTCTTCGATCTCAGCTACCTCCGGATGATCCCCGGCATGGCGATCATGGCGCCGAAAGATGAGAGTGAACTTCGTGACATGCTCTTCACCGCCGTTCAGCATGAAGGCGGTCCCATCGCCCTCCGGTATCCCCGGGGAAACGGGGTGGGTGTTACGATGAAGGAAGGGTTCGACCTGATCCCCTTCGGGAAGGGGGAGACGCTGCGCACCGGGAGAGACGTTGCGTTGCTGGGGATGGGTACGATGACAAACGTGGCGCTCAAGGCAGCCGATTTGCTGGCACATGAAGGGATCGCGGCAGAGGTTGTCAACATGCGGTTCCTCAAGCCCCTCGACTCCGATCTCCTCCGGGAGGTGGCACTCCGCATCCCGCGCCTGGTGACTCTCGAAGACAACGTGGTGATCGGGGGTTTCGGAAGCGCGGTGGCGGAATTCCTCGCCTCAGACGGGATCACCGGGGTCCGTCTTCTTCCCCTGGGAATCCCGGACCGGTTTATCGATCACGGGACACCTCAGGAACTCCAGGCCGAGCTCGGCCTCGACCCCCCCGGGGTCGCCCGTTCCGTTACCGCATTCCTGGCGGGCGCCAGGAGGAACGCGTCATGAATCCACCGGGGGTTGAACAATGGACAAGGTAAGGATCGGCGTCATCGGGCTCGGCTGGGTGGCACAGGTCGTTCATCTCCCGATACTGTCGCACCTCCAGGAAGCGGAAATAGTCGCCGTGTGCGATCGTGACCGCTCGCGGGCCAAACTCGTGGGGGAGAAATTCGGCGTCAGGCGGACGTACACCGACGCCGAACAGATGCTCGCCAACGAGGGTCTGCATTGCGTCATCGTGGCGACGTCGACGGACGCCCACAGGGAAGCCGCGCTCGCCTCGCTCAGGGCGGGGTGCGACGTCCTCGTGGAGAAACCCATCGCCAGGCGATACGACGAAGCGGTGGAGATGTGCGAGACGGCGAAAGAGATGAAGCGGCACCTCATGGTCGGCATGAATCACCGGTTTCGTCCCGACACGATGCTGCTGAAGAGTTTCATCGAGGCGAAGGAACTCGGGAAGCTCTTCTACGCCAAGACCGCGTGGCTCCGGCGACGGAGTTCGGACAGCGACTGGATGACGAAGAAGGAAAAATCGGGGGGCGGAGTCTTCATCGACCTGGGGATCGTCATGCTCGATCTCGCCCTCTGGCTTATGGACTATCCTGAGGTGCGCCGCGTGAGCGCCACGAATTTTCATCACAAGACGAAGCAGGTCGAGGACACCTCGCTTGTCACCATAGCCCTGAAAACCGGATCGCTCGTCAACATCGAGGTCAGCTGGTCTATGATCATCGATGACGATGTGTATTACTACTACCTGTTCGGCTCCGAGGGTACCGCGAGCCTGAACCCGCTGCGGGTGAACAAAGAACTCCATGGCAGCCTCGTCAACCTGGCACCGGCCAGAATGGAACCGCCGCAGCACCTGTTCAGGCGGTCGTACGAAAACGAACTGAAACACTTCCTGGGTGCGGTGCGCAATCTCCACCCCGTGATCTCGACGGGAGAGGAGGCCGTCCAGCGCATGAAAATGGTCGACGCCGTGTACAAATCAGCCAGGACCGGCAAAGAAGTGTTGTTTACCTGACCCTCCCGTGAAAAAGAGAATCCTTGTCGTTGATGACGAGCGGGATATTGTCGATCTGCTCAGGTATAACCTTGTCAAAGAAGGGTACGAGGTCGTGTCTGCGTACAACGGGAAGGAGGCACTTGAAAAGGCCGCCCACCCCCCCGATCTTGTCATCCTCGATGTCATGATGCCCGTGCTCGACGGGTTCGAGACCTGCAAGAAGCTCAAGAGCGACCCCCGGACGTCCGCCGTCCCCGTCCTGTTTTTGACGGCGAGCGCGAGCGAGGTTGAT
>DASVIU010000464.1:0-3691 GCA_036386275.1 Bacteroidota bacterium
CCGTCGGGAATCCCCCCATTCGTGGGAGCGACAGCCGCATTTCCTGACACGATCAAGATGAAGTCCCTGCCTCAGTCAAATGGAATCCTGACTGTGACAATCCGCGCCCAGGCAAAACTCGTCCGTCAGGCGGGGTCGGCCGATATCGCGAGTGTGAATGCCAGCATCATTGCCTCGGGAGCAACCGACCCAATGCTGACTGTCGCATTACATGATGACGGCTCGTCGCCGGACTCCGTATCCGGAGACGAGATCTATTCGGCTCTTATCCAGTTCACCATCCCCCGGTCCGCCTCGGGAATCTATATTCTGAAGGTTTTGGCGTCTGACATTCAGGGATTCGTGAGCAATGCCGTGGAGTCGCCGCTCTTCATGGTCAGGGACAACCATGCTCCTGTCGTGTCAAATCTTGTGGCGCCGGATGCTGTCGTGGTCCCTGTCGGGGGGATCGCCGCGATCTCGTTATATATCAGAGCCACGGACTTTGACGGTCAGGCTGACATCACTCAAGTGTTCTTCAGGAGCCTCGATTCCAGCGATCCCGCCCAGAAGTTCATCATGAACAACGACGGTTCCGCGCCCGGCTCTGTTCCCGGTGACAGCACGTATGCGATTATTGTCAAGGCACCGGACGGCCCCACCGTGCGAAAAACGTACCGATTTGCATTCCAGGCTGTAGATACCTTTGGCGATACGAGTGCGACGATCCTCCACAGTATCACCTTACAGTGAGCCATGAAGCGATTCCCTCCAATAGTAATACTTGCTCCCCTCCTGTTTTTGCGACTCTTTTTTTCTGATGGGCACGCTCAGACTCGCCTGCTATCGACCCCCAGTCTCGCGGGGAACGCCGACATAATCCAGTCTCAAATCCCGAGCAATGCTGTCTCGCAGACCATGACCAGAGGGAACCTGGTCTGGATCGGAACGGGAAAGGGTGCTGCCCGTTCATCTGACGGGGGGCGGACGTTCGTGAGTTATCGCACCGTTCCTCAATTCGCGAGGCCGGGGATATTCGCGATGGACGTGAAGGGGGACACGATCTGGTGTGCAACCGGGTATGTCGAGGAAACCCCCCTCGCAGGGAATGTACAGACCGGCACCGGTTATGCATACTCGTTCGACAACGGAGGGACGTGGCACTCGGTGTCCCAGCCACTCGATGGCCAATCGGACACTTCTGTTGGCTACGGATCGAACATCGTTCATTTCCTCCCCATCACGGTTCCCGAGCAAAACGTGACGTTCCGTCTGGACGTGACCGACAGCGCAGTCTGGGTCGCGAGCTGGTCGAGCGGATTGCGCAAGTCGACGGACAACGGCGCAACGTGGAAGCGCATCGTCCTCCCTGCTGACACCCTGAGCAGCATCTCGCCGAATGACGTGCTCACGGGGTATGTCGTCGATCCGCGAACGAGCAATAATTTCCTCCTTTTCTCTGTCTTCGTGCAGAGCCCTTCAATTGTCTGGGCGGGGAGTGCAGGCGGGATTAACCGCTCTCTGGATGGCGGGGTGAGCTGGACGAAATTCACGGCCACCAATGAGGTGAATCATGTGCTCGCAAACTGGGTGGTTGCGATCAGAGGACAACGCCGGGCATCCGGCACCAGGATCTGGACCGCAAACTGGCCGGCGTCGTCTGCAAGCGAAACCTATTCAGTGAGCTTCACAGACGACTCGGGAGCGACATGGAAGAACTCGCTGCCCGGCGTCAAGGCGTACGATTTCGCATTCAAGGACTCTCTGGTGTACGTGGCCGCCGACCAGGGACTCTTCCGCTCATCAAACGGGGGTGTCTCCTGGGTGATGTCTGGGGGCGTTGTCGATCCGGTACGGGGAAACGAGATCACGTCCTCTGCATTCTATGCCGTCAGTGTTATGGCGGACACCGTCTACGGTGGGAATGCAGACGGGCTTGTGAAGACTGTTGACAACGCGACGAACTCTTTCGGTGCAAAATGGGATGTTCTCCGCACGAGCCAGCCTGTCGGCACTCCTTCGGCGACATATTCCTATCCGAACCCGTTCTCTCCGAAGCGCGAGCCCGTACGATTCCATTATAACCTCGGACGGGCATCTGCGACCGTGACGATCGAGGTTTTTGACTTCGGGATGCACAGGGTGAAGACGCTCCTGCGAGACGCGCCCCGGAGCGGGGCACAGGAACGCGACGAGATTTGGGATGGAAATGACGAAACAGGATCGTTGGCCCCCAACGGGGTCTACTTTTACAGGGTCACGGTGAGTGGCGGCAACCCTGCATGGGGAAAGGTGATGGTGATCCAATGACACGCCGCCTCGGCTCATGCATGGCTGCCCTGGTCCTCATCAGCTCCAGCTCATTCGCCCAGATCGGCGGAGCGCCCGGATCCTACAGCCGGATGGGGTTCGGCGCGCGGGGCATGGGGATGGGAAACGCGATGACAGCCGTCGTGTCGGGAGATGTCACCGGATACTACAATCCTGCCGTCATCCCTCTTGCAGAGTACCGGAATGCCTCGGGGACGTTCGGACTTCTGAGTCTCGACAGGAGCCTCAATTTTCTCGGTTTCACGCAGACCCTCCCCCCTGACGCGGGGGTCTCCGCCGGAGTCATCAATGCGGGGGTAAGCAACATCGACGGGAGAGATGCGGACGGCGAGCAGACCGGCCTGCTGAAAACCTCAGAAGATCAGGTATTCCTTGGGTTCGGCCTCAAATTCAGGAGCGGGCTCAGCTTCGGCCTGAATCTCAAGATCCTCTATTACCACCTGTACACAGACTTTACTTCGGTGACCGCGGGACTTGATTTCGGCGTCCTCTATCGCGTGGATAATGCGCTGACGCTCGGGATCACCGTCAGGGACGTCAACTCAAAATACAAATGGGATTCGACCCCCCTCTACGCGGAACAGGGGACCACATCCCAGGACAATTTCCCGCTACTCTTTACCGGCGGGATTGCCTATATGCTCCCGGACAGCATCGGGTTGGTTTCGGCGGATTTCGAGATCAGCAACGTCCGGACCCGGACGCTTCGCGTGGGGGCGGAGATTCCCATCATTCGTGAGGTGACCCTCCGCGCAGGCGTGGATCGTATCGACCTGAAGGAGAAAGGAACGGGGGCGAGCCCCGCGTTCGGATTCACGATTGCCAGGGGGTTTCAAGGCTGGACCCCATCAATTACTTATGTCTACATCATCGAGCCATTTGCACCGACGGGGATACACTTGATATCACTCGGTGTCATATTCTGATCAACGGGCTGATAACGAAATGCGGAACATAACAAGAGCAATTGCAGGGCTTCTCATCATAGGCGGTGTCCCCCACCTTTGTGCCCAGCCCGGCCAATCCGGGATGGCCTTTCTCAAGCTGGGTGTTTCCGGGCGCGGAACAGGGATGGCCGATGCAGGGAGCGCGATCGTATCGGGGGCGGCGGCGACGTACTACAACCCCGCCGGACTGATCTCCAGTGAAGGGAGTGCGGCAGCCTCACAGCTCATGTTCATGCACAGGGAGTGGATCCAGGACACGAGGATGGAGTTCCTCGGGGCCTCCGTCGCTCTTGGCGACGACAATGCGCTCGGTGCGGCGATCAACAGCACGACGGTATCGGATATCGAAATAAGGACAAGGCCGGGCCCGGCCGACGGGACATTCAGCTCCCGGGAATTCTCCGTCGGTCTGTCATTTGCCCATCGCGTCACCC
>DASVIU010000465.1:0-6204 GCA_036386275.1 Bacteroidota bacterium
CCCTGCAGAGAATCGCCGCCCGTTCGATGACATTTTCAAGTTCGCGTATGTTTCCGGGCCAGTCATATTCAAGCATGATTGCGAGCGCCTCGGGAGTAATTTTCTTTTTGATCCTCGACTTCATCCTGTGCTCCAGGAACGATGCCACGAGAAGGGGGATGTCATCCTTCCTGGCCTGAAGAGGAGGAACGTCGATCGTGATCACGTTGAGACGATAAAGGAGGTCCCCCCGGAATTTCCCCTCTTTGACAAGTTCGGCGAGGTTTTTATTGGTCGCGGAGAGTATCCTGCAATCGGCTTTAAGCGTCGTGTTCCCCCCGACCCGCCGGAACTCACCGCTTTGTATGAACCGGAGTATTTTGGGCTGGACAATCGGGCTGATATCGCCGATCTCATCCAGGAAAAGAGTCCCATTGTTCGCGATTTCCACGATCCCCTGCTTCATCGACCGCGCGTCAGTGAACGCTCCCTTTTCATGGCCGAACAACTCGCTTTCGATCAGCGTATCCGGTATCGAAGCGCAGTTGAGCGTCACGAAGGGTTCCGTTGAACGCCCGCTCTGCTGGTAAATGTACGAGGCGATCAATTCTTTCCCCGTGCCGCTGGCTCCCTGTATCAGGACGGTCGATTCAGTCGGTGCGACTTTCGCGGCGATTTCAAGGACTTTCCGGAAGACCTCGCTCTCGCCGACCATCTCGAAGGGTCCCTGCAGGCGGTCGATCGTCCCTCGCATGACGAGATTGTCGATCAGGAGCTGCCGCCGTTCGAGCGCGCGTTGTATCGTCCCGAGAAGCTCGTCGGCCGACGTAGGCTTGGTGATATAATCGTAGGCCCCCAGCCGCATGCATTCGACCGCGATCTTGACATCGCTCATCCCTGTCAGCATCACGACTTCGATCGCGGGAAAATTCGCCTTGACGAACCGGAGAAGTTCAACCCCGTCCACCTTGGGCATCTTCACATCACAGAGTACCACGTCGTAGAGCTTGGTCTGGACGGCATTGATTGCCGCCACCCCGTCCGCCGCAGTCTCGACCACGAAGCCCGAATGGGTCAGGAGGGCGGAGAGCATGTAGCGGAATGCCTCTTCATCGTCGACGATGAGTACCGATATCTCTTTTTTGGCCATAGGAAGGATGTGTGTACCGGGTTCAATCTAATATATAGAGACTATTCCGCGTAAAGTCAATAACGCGTTGATTTTGAAGGGGTTTCTTGTTAATTTGAATCTACCCGGCGGATCCGATTTCTTATCTCCTCGTATGAAAATCCCTGACAACATCCTGCAATCTGTTCCCAAAGTCCTCCTGCATGACCACCTTGACGGCGGACTTCGCCCCTCGACGATTATCGAACTTGCCCGGGATGTCGGGTATGACAAACTCCCCACACAGGATCCCGGCGAGCTTGCGACCTGGTTCCACCGCGGGGCGGGACGCGGGAGCCTCCCTCTCTACCTGGAGGGGTTCACGCATACCTGCGGCGTGATGCAGACGGAGGAGGCGCTGGAGAGGGTGGCGTACGAAATGATCGGGGACATGCACAAGGACGGGGTCGTCTATGTCGAGACCCGTTTTGCCCCTGTTTTTCATACAGTGAAGGGGCTTCACTGGGACAACGTTGTCAACGCCGTGCTCCAGGGGCTTGAACGCGGCAGCAGTGAGTTCGGTGTCGAGTACGGTCTGATACTTTGCGCGATGCGAAACATGGGGCTCTCCCAGGAAATGGCCGAGCTCGCGGTCGATTTCCGCGAGAGGGGTGTCGTCGGGTTCGATCTGGCGGGGGAGGAGGGGGGCTTTCCCCCCAAGAAACACGTGGACGCCTTTCATTACATACAGCGGGAGAATTTCAACATCACGGTCCACGCGGGGGAGGCGTTCGGCAAGGAGAGCATCTGGCAGGCGATCCAGTGGTGCGGGGCGCACCGGATCGGCCACGCGACCCGGCTGATCGAGGATATCGGTCTCGACAAACGGAACCGGAAGAAGATTGTACGGATCGGTTACCTCGCTCAATACATTCTCGACAAACGAATACCTCTTGAGATGTGCCTGACACGCAACATCCACACCGGGGCCGCCAAAGACATCCAGACCCACCCGTTCGGCCTGCTCTACAAGTACAAATTCCGGGTGACGCTTAACACCGACGACCGGCTGATGAGCGACACCACGATGACGAAGGAATTCAAGCTGGCGGTCAAGGCGTTCAGGCTCGGCCTCGAGGACCTCGAGAAATTGACAATCAACGCCATGAAGAGTGCGTTTCAGCCCTACAACAAGAGGATCCGGCTGATATACGACACTATCAAGCCGGGCTATGCGAAAGCCCGTCTCCGTCTGGCCCACACGAAGCGCAAGGCCGCCTGACGCCGGGTGCCGCCGCACGCACGCTCGGGGATCAAACCATGAATCTCACCCTTGTTCAAATCGAGAAGCCGGCCGACATGAATTTCGTGCTCGGCCAGTCACATTTCATCAAATCGGTCGACGATCTCTATGAAGCGATCGTACAGACCAACCCCGCCATGAAATTCGGCGTTGCCTTCTGCGAAGCTTCCGGCCCCGCCCTCGTCCGGTCCGCGGGAAACGAACCCCCGCTGGTGGCGCTCGCCGAGAAGAACGCGATGGCGATCGGTGCCGGGCACTCGTTCCTCATATTCATGCAGGGAGGTTTCCCCGTCAGCATACTCAATGCGGTGAAGAGCGTGACGGAGGTGTGCAGTCTGTTTTGCGCGACGTCCAATCCCACGCAGGTGATCCTCGCGGAGACCGAACAGGGGCGCGGGATACTGGGCGTCGTGGACGGGGTGACGTCAAAGGGGATCGAAACGGAGGCGGACGTCAGAGTCCGCCGTGACTTCCTCCGCACGATCGGATACAAGCTCTGACTGCAAGTGTCTGTCCATGCGTTGCCACACTACGCCGGCGGAGGTCGGCCGAGCGGCCGACCTCATCTGTACCGTCGCCTGAAACACCACCCAAGGAGAAATCACAATGACAACATACCCGCCTTCGCGATGGATGATGCTGCTCCTGACCGCGCTTCTGATCGTTCTGACACCGGCCTACGGACAGAAGAAGAAGAAGGAAACACCTCCACCGGCCCCCACCGCACAGGCGGAGACCCGCCCGCAGCAGAAAATGGGGAACACCATCAGGGACATCCTTGTCTCGATCCAGGGGCAGCAGACGAACGTCGGCGTTCTCGTGAAGGTCGCAGGCGACTATGTGGTCTTTGAGACCGAAGGGGACACGCTCATGTACCCGCTCATCACGGTACAGGTTGTGAAATTTCTGAAGACGGAGGAGGGTGAGCAGAGGAAAATCGAGATCAGGTTCCTGTCGAAGGACTGACATGGGGACCCCGACTTTTTTCCGGAGCGGAGGTCCGCGGTTCCTCCGTGGAACGCTTTTGCCCCTCGCCGTCGCCTCTGTCGCCGCCCTGGGACTCACGGGATGCCGCCCGTCGGCGGAAGAAATCCGCACGCTTGTCCGGGATGAAATGGAGAAGGCCGTGACGCGGGAGGCGGTCACGAACGCCGCCGTGATCGGTCCGTACAGCCCCGCCCTCCGCGTCGGCAAATTCCTGTTCGTCTCCGGCCAGATCGCTCTCGATCCGCAGACCGGCCAGATGAGACAGGACGACATCAAAACCGAGACGAAGCAGGTCCTCGACAACGTGATGGCGCTTCTCCGTTCCCAGGGATATGACTCGTCCCACGTGGTCAACGCGACCGTCTACGTCAGGGACATGAAGAACTACGTGACGATCAATACCATCTACGCAGGCTACTTCCGGGAGAAGAACTACCCCGCGCGGGTCGCTGTGGAGGTGTCCGCTCTCCCGAAGGGTGCGAACATCGAGATCGCCGTCATCGCATTCAAGGACCACTGAGCCGCCATGTCATACCAACGGGGCACCCCGCGCACCGTCCGGTCTCCGCGCGGCACGCAGCTCACCTGCAAGGGATGGATACAGGAAGCCGCGATGCGGATGCTGATGAACAACCTCGACCCGGATGTCGCGGAGAAACCGGACGAGCTGATCGTATACGGCGGGACGGGGAAGGCCGCGCGGAGCTGGGAGTGTTTTGAGGCCATCGTCGCAAGCCTCACCGGGCTCGGGAACGACGAAACACTCCTTGTGCAGTCGGGGAAACCTGTCGGCATATTCCGCACGCACGCAAACGCCCCCCGGGTCCTGATCGTCAACGCAATGCTCGTCCCCCACTGGGCGACCTGGGACGAATTCCGCCGTCTCGAAGGCCTGGGGCTGACGATGTACGGACAGATGACGGCGGGGAGCTGGATCTACATAGGCTCGCAGGGGATCCTGCAGGGGACATACGAGACATTCGCCGAATGCGCGAACAGGTATTTTGGCGGGACGCTCGCGGGGCGCCTCCTTGTCACCGCCGGACTCGGAGGGATGGGTGGGGCGCAGCCCCTTGCCGCCACGATGAACGGCGCGGCCTGCCTTGTGATCGAAGTCGACCCGGCCCGGATTGAGAAAAGGCTGAAGACGGGCTATGTCGACGAGATGGCCACGACACTCGACCAGGCGCTGCTTGCAGTGCAAACGGCACGGGAGTTGAAAGAGCCGAAGTCCGTTGCTCTCCTCGGCAATGCCGCGGAAATTCTGCCGGAGCTCGTGGCGAGGAACATCAGGGTGGACATACTGACCGACCAGACCTCCGCACACGACACGCTCAACGGATACGTCCCGGGGCACATCTCCTATGACGAGGCGGTCGGCATGCGCAGGTCCGATCCTGACCGGTATATCGCGCTGGCGCGCTCCTCGATCGCCGAGCACGTGCGGGCGATGCTCGCGCTCATGCGCAGGGGGACGGTGACGTTCGACTACGGGAACAACATCCGCGGCGAGGCGCTCTCCGGCGGTGTCGCCGATGCATTCGACATCCCCGGGTTTGTTCCGGAATACATACGCCCGCTGTTCTGCGACGGGAAAGGGCCCTTCCGCTGGGTGGCGCTGTCGGGAGATCCCGAGGATATATACAGGACCGATCGCGCGGTCCTGGAGAAATTCCCTGAAAACGGGCCCCTTTGCCGCTGGATCGACAAAGCACAGAAGCAGGTCCGCTTCCAGGGTCTCCCGTCCCGCATCTGCTGGCTCGGATACGGTGAGAGGGCGGCGATGGGGAAGATCTTCAACGACCTCGTCGCACGCGGCGAAGTGAGCGCGCCGATCGTCATTGGCAGGGACCACCTCGATTGCGGCTCGGTCGCCTCGCCGAACCGTGAGACGGAGAAGATGCTGGACGGGAGCGACGCGATCGCCGACTGGCCGATACTGAATGCGCTCCTGAATGCGAGCGGAGGTGCGAGCTGGGTGAGCGTGCACCACGGAGGGGGGGTCGGCATCGGACTCTCGATTCACGCGGGCATGGTGGTCGTCGCGGATGGGACGAAGGACGCCGAAGTCCGCCTGGAGCGGGTCCTCACGTACGATCCGGGAATGGGGATTATGCGGCACGCAGACGCGGGATACGAGCGTGCAATAGACAACGCACAACGGTGGAATGTTCGCATACCGATGATTCGCCATTCGTAACTCACAAACGACAGGAGGACCCTATGAACGGATTCGGCCACATCGAAATACCTACCACGAATTTCAAAAAGGCGAAGAAATTCTACGGGACGGTGTTTGGATGGTCGTTCGAAGATGTCCCGGACATGGATTATGTCCTCTTCAGGGCGGGCACGCAGCCCAACGGCGGATTGTATGAACTGAAGAAGATGCCGAAGAAGGGTCAGGTCAATGTCTACATCGAGGTGGAAGACATCGGCGCGAAGCTCAAAGAGATCAAAAAGGCAAAAGGGAAGGTGCTCGTCAAGAAGGCCGACATGGGGGCGATGGGGTCGTGGGCGCAATTTGCGGCCCCGGACGGCTGCGTCCTCTGTCTGTGGCAACCCGCTCCGAAGGAGCCCGCGCCGCGGCAGTGAGCCTGCCGCCGCACAGCAGCCATCCTCGCTCCGCCGCCGGTCTCTGCGGCCGGTGTCTGCACGCGCACGAGGTGAAGAGCGCGCACGGGAGCACGTTTATCAGGTGCGGGCTCTCCGCGGCGGATCCCCGCTTCCCCAAATATCCCCGCATTCCCGTGCTCGCCTGCACGGGATTTGCCGTCCCCCCGGACGTGCAGCGGCGGGCAACATGAGCACGGTTCCCGCGTATACA
>DASVIU010000466.1:0-4718 GCA_036386275.1 Bacteroidota bacterium
CTGTTCAACTCATATCTCACGTTCGGCGTAGGGGGTTTCATTACAACTCTGGACAGCTATCTGTACACCGACGGCCCTCAGGGAGAGCAGTATCATTGGACACGCGATGTGGCGGCGGAGTACCGGGATATTCGTTACGGCATAGATGTCGCCTTCGGCACGCAGCTCGAACGGCTCGGCAACGCGACGCTGGAGTTCATCCTGGAGAATGTGAAAGTCAAGAGCCTGGACCGGGCGGAGGCTCTGGCAGACCAGTACAGGCTTGCGCTGATTCGACTCGGCACGATCGTCGACACCAAGGACAGGTCCCCGTTCCCCCTGCGCGGGGTCGGGCTGGACATCTCATACGAGTTCGCCGTCGACGGACTCGGGAGCAACATCAGCTACAATTCGCTGCATGTCATGTATGAGACGTTTACCACCTGGGGTCGTCGCCACACGCTCCACCCACGTTTCACGATGGGGTTTGCCGACAAGACCATGCCGTTCGCGCAGGAATTCAGGCTCGGGGGCCTCGACAGCTTTTTCGGCGCCCGGGAAGACGACCGGAGGGGGAGGGAGCTCCTCTTGATGAACCTGGAGTACCGGTATTTCCTGCCGTTCAAAGTCCTCTTCGAAACCTACGCTCGCGTCCGGTATGACCTCGGGACGATCTCTGAAATCCCGGAGGAGATTAAATTCAGCACGCTCCGCCACGGGCTTGGGCTGGAGCTCGCCTTTGACACGCCGATCGGACAGGCGGCGGTGGGGGCCGGGAAGAGCTTCTTTTTCAACAGGGATCTCCCCAACAATCCCGTCCAGCAGGGGCCGCTCCTCTGGTATTTTGTCATTGGCTACCAGTTCTGACTTCTGACCCCCCGATTGACTATATTGGCGCTACGCAAACCGGAAAGAACACAGCACAAGGAGAGAAACGATAATGACGACGAAAGCCCCCTCGGCCGTCAAACCTGCAGACGAAGCATCGCTTGAGAAGGTCGCGTACGCGAGCGTCAGCGGCATCCCCTCGGTGGACCCGCACGATCTCGACCGTCTCGGCTACAATGTCTGGCGCTGGCTGACGACGCGCCGGGACTCGCTCGAGTTTTCGGTGAGGTCGGCCGGGGCGCGTCTCGGTATCAGTGAGGAGGAAGCAGTCAGGAAGATCAGGGAGTCACTCCAGGCGCATGGCGTGACTCTCTGAGCCTGTGGCGCCGCAGGCGCCACCTGTGGCCGCTCTCCAGCGGCGTCCCGCCCCTTCAACTTATTTCCCGGAGAAGAGATGGAACTTGGACTGCACAACAGGGTGGCGATCGTCTGCGCGGCGAGCCAGGGACTCGGCAAGGCCTCTGCGGCGGGATTTGCGCAGGAGGGCGCGCACGTGGTCATCTGTTCGCGCGACTCCCGCAAACTTGCAGCCGCCGTAAAAGAAATCCAGGCGGTCGCCGCGAGCGGCGTCCGGGTCCTCGCCGTGACCGCTGATCTGACAAAGCCGGCGCATATCAAGCGCCTCTTCCGGACCGCGCTCCGCACCTTCGGGAGGATCGACATACTCGTCACAAATGCGGGCGGCCCTCCGGTGGCGGCTTTCCCCGATCTGGACGACCGGACCTGGCAGCGGGGGATTGACCTGAATCTTATGAGCACGATCCGGTGCATTCGCGAAGTCCTGCCGGCGATGCAGAAGCAGCAGTGGGGACGCATAATCAACATTACATCGTTTGTCGCAAAACAGCCGGCCGATGATCTTGTCATCTCCTCCACCGTCCGCCCGGGGATACTCGGTCTGTCAAAGGTCCTCGCGAACCAGTTCACACGCGAAGGGATACTCATAAACAGCGTCGCGCCCGGGTTCATACTGACTGCCCGTCAGCAGGAGATAAGCGCCGTCCGCGCGAAGGCGGCGGGGATTACCCCTCCGGAATACATCGAGAGACTGGGGAAAGTGATCCCGGCGGGACGCCTCGGGAGCCCGGAGGAACTCGCCAACGTCATTGTTTTTCTCGGGTCCGAGCGGGCAAGCTACATCAGCGGAACGACGGTCAACGTCGACGGGGGCCTCATGAAGGGGATCATCTGATGGGGATGGTGACGGAAATGCATCTCCCCGGAGGGGGAGGAGAACCCGGGACGAGGTTCAACTACCGCGGGATGCACCGGTATCTCATCACGCTCCTCGGGCATCCGTCGTGCGGCACGATGGCGGACCGGGAGACGGTCATACCGACGCTGGATATCCTGCGCGAGTCATGCCGCGCGCACCAGTTCGATGTGTACGCGTACTGTTTCCTCCCCGACCGGCTCACGCTGCTGGTCCGGGGTAAAGAGGAAACCGCCGACATGAAGCTTCTGCTGGCAACTTTCCGGACGGCGTCAGGCTCCGCCTTTTTGCAGCGAACCGGAAAACACCTCTGGTCGAAAAAGTATCAGGAACGGGTACTCCGGAAAACGGAAGTGACACGCGCAATCGCGGAGGAGATATTCAGGCTCCCCGTGAAAGCCGGGCTCGCCTCCGCGACGGACAGGTACGCGTTTCAGGGCTCGTTCGTGCTTGCGGGGGTCCCCCCCCCTGCGGCGAAGCGGAGTCCTCCCGGACCCCGCGCAGGAAAAAACTTCAAAAAAAACTTCAGAAGAAATTCCAGGACGAGCGGCCGCACCTGAACTGCCGGTCATTCCCCTCATTCGTGCGATGCTTCTTTCAACGCCGCACGTACCGCAAGTGCAACCTCATCCGGGAGATAGGGTTTCTGGATGAAACTGCTCGCGCCGAGCGTGAGGAGTTCTGTCCGCGTCTCGGGGTCAAGGTATCCTGTGGCGATCACGACGCGTGCATCCGGCCGGAGCGCCCGGATCTTCAGGAAAAGATCCCGTCCGCTCATCCCCGGAAGTCCGAGGTCGCTGATCACGAGTGCGATCTCCTCCCCCAGTGATTCATAGATGCTCAGTGCCTGGTCACCGCTCGCAGCGGTGATGACCGTGTACCCCAGGGCGTCGAGCGAAGCCCTGAGCAGCTCGGAGAGCATTTCCTCGTCCTCCACGACAAGCAGCGTCTCCGTCCCCTGCGTCCGGGACAGCTCCGCCACCTGCATCGCGGGGCCGTTGACGGTTGCAGAATGCGGCAGGGGAAAGTCGAGCGTGAATCTCGTCCCTTCCCCCGGTGCGGAATCGACCGTGATGAAACCTTTGTGACTCTCGACGATCCCGTAGACCACGGAAAGGCCGAGTCCCGTCCCCCTTCCCGGCTCCTTCGTCGTAAAGAATGGTTCGAATACTCTTCTCTTGGTTGTCTCGTCCATGCCGGATCCCGAATCGGCGACGGTGAGCCTGGCGAACCAACCCTGGTCCCCCCCCTGTCCCCGGATCCGCTCCGTTGTGATTGACAGGGAGCCGCCCGAGGGCATGGCATCCCGGGCATTGACGCAGAGATTCAGGAGTGTCTGGTGCAGCTGCGTCCTGTCTCCGTCCACAGGGGGGAGATCGGGAGCCAGGTCGAGCGTGATCGCGATCGACCGGGGAAAAGTCTCCTCGATCATACGTCCGAGCTCGGAGGCGATTTCGTTGAGGTTGACCTGCTCGATTACCACACTTGCCTTCCGCGCAAACGTCAGGATCTGGCGGACGAGGGCCGCACCCCGGATCGCCGCTTTCTCGATCGCAGCGCCGCTCCTGCTGAGTTTGGCCGGGTTTCCGGCGATCTCACTCAGGAGCGAGGCGTGCCCCATGATGATCCCGAGTATGTTATTGAAATCATGGGCGATACCGCCGGCAAGAGTCCCCAGGGACTCGAGCTTCTGCGACTGGAGGAGTTGTTGCTCGAGGTTCTTCCGGTCGGTGATGTCCATGTTCATCCCCATGATCCCCCGGACCGCGCCGTCCTGCCTGATCGGCGTGATGACATTATACACGTGGATGGTCTTTCCCGCTACGTTGTACTGCATCTCTCCGGCGACTATCTCGCCTTTGAATGCACGAGCGTTGTTCTCCTCCCAGAGTTGCAGCACCGCGGGGTTGATCCCGGTTTCCGAGGGCCGTTTGCCGATCTGATCTCCCCAGCGTGCAACCGACGTGGGGTTCTGCATCACGTACCGCCCGTCCATCCCGCAGACCCAGAGCTCGAAGGGAAGGCTCTCGAACACTGTGAGCAACAGCGCCTCGCTTTCGCGCACCGCCTCTTCCGAGCGTTTCCGTTCGATGGCCATGGCGATCTGCGTCGACACAAATGCGAGGATTTCGTAATGTTCCCTCCGGAATCTGACCCCCTCGGAATAGCTCTGGACGACAAGTGCGCCCCGCGTCTGACCTGATGTCGACAGCGGCACGCCCAGCCAGTCGAGTGACTGTGTCCCCAGGGTCTCCACGAGTCCCCCTTCGACCATTTCGTGGAAGACCTCCGGCGACGCGAGGAGAGGCTCCCCCGTCCTGATGACATATTCGGTGAGCCCCTTCCCCGGTACCCGGGGGGCGGGTGTCCTGTCGTGTTCGTCGACAAAATAGGGGAAGGAGATGAGGCCCGACTGGTCGTCGAGGACGGCGATATAAAAATTCTGCGCCGGCATCAGCTCGCCGACGATTTCGTGGATTGCCCGGTACAGATCGTAGAGGTTATCGGTCGTGCTCACCGCGGCGGCGATCCGGTACGTCGCCGTCTGAATCCGCTCCGCCTGCTTTCTCTCCGTGAGATCGCGTGCCACGGCGACGAACGCTGTCGGCTCCCCCTCGTCGTCACGTAAGTCGGAGAG
>DASVIU010000467.1:0-3381 GCA_036386275.1 Bacteroidota bacterium
TGATTTCCACGCGATCTGATACGGCCCGGCGTCCACTAAACGGAAGAGCAGGTATGTCACGCCGGCGGCCGCGGCAACGTGCGCGATGCGTCCCCATTCATAACGCACAGGATAGAATTTCCGGACGTCGACATAGAGGACGAGCGCCATGACGGCGTACGCAAGAAGCGTCGCGACAGCCCCTCCCATCATCCCCATGACCGGGATCAGGAGGAAATTTGCCCCGATATTGACAAGGGCACCCGCCAGCGTGATCGCCGGGAGGCGCTGCGTCTTTTTTTCGATATACACCCCTGCCACGAGGTTGTTGTATATGCCGAGAAACATGTATGCGACAAGCACGACAGGCACGATCGAAAGACCACCCCAGTAGTCAGGGTGGATGATATACCTGCCGAATATCCGTATCCTGATGACATCACCAATGAACATCGATACGGCAAGAAAGACCCCCGTCATCCCCGCGACACAATACGTGAGCGCGCGCGCGAAGAGGTCCTTCGCACCCGGCTCGGAGGCATGGGAGAGGAAGAAGGGCCTCCATGCGTAGTCGTACATCGAAACGATAAGCATCATGAATATGCCCAGCCTGTAGTTCGCCTGATACACCCCGACAACGGCGAGATTTGTCAGGAGGACCATGATGGGGCGGTCTATCACCTGAATGACAATCGCCGCCAGACCGGCAGGCACATACGGAAGCCCGAACGCAATGAGCGCCCTGAAGAGGGTAACCGAAAAATCCCGCGTAAACTGGCGCACGATGACGGGCACGAGAGCGAGGAGCGTGACACCGGATGCGATGAGTCCGCTCAGGAATATCCCCTCCACCCCGGCGTGAAAGACAAGAAGGAGAACGAGGTTACAGCCTACATTCACCGCGATGTTCAGCACCTTCAACGATGCGAAGAGGACCGGCTTCCGGTCCATCCTGAGGGAGGCGAAAGGCACGATCGCGCATGTGTCCAGAAGAAGGATTCCGGCGGTGTACAGGACGATCACACCGTGATCTGCCGGGACCGACATCCAGTTGCTGAATGTCGGGGAAAACGCGGCCATGACCCCCGAAAAAATGAGGGAGGTGACACAGAGTGAGACGAAGGGAGTGCTGAAATTCTGCCGCGGCGTGCCGATCTCACCGGTAGAGGAGTACTTGAAGTACGCCGACTCCATACCGTACACCCAGACGACATTCAGGAATGCGATGATGGAATAGACATTTGCGACGACGCCGTACTCGCCGGGGCGGATGACGTTTGTGTAAAAGGGGACAAGGAGGAAACTGAGGAACCGTCCAACGACGGTGCTGATCCCGTAGATCGCGGTGTCCGTCCCCAGGCGTCTGATCTGTGCGAGCATGTCTTTTTCCGGGATCAGTGCGCGCGTCCGCGCGCCGTCTGAGAGAGCTCGAGAGAGATATCCAGCGCCTTTACCGAATGGGTGAGCGCGCCGACGGATATGAAATCGACGCCGGTGTCAGCACAGGCCCTGACCGTGGCGAGCGTGATGCCCCCCGAAGCTTCCACCTCCACGCGGCGGCCGATCCTCTCCACGGCTTTCTTCATCGTCCCGGGGTCGAAGTTATCGAGCATGATCCTTGCGACCCCCGTGCAGGAGAGCGCCTCATCGACCTCGGCCAGATTCTTTGTCTCAACTTCGATCCGGGCGTCGATCCGGTGTTCCGCAAGATAGCTCCTCGAGCGCGTCACGGCGGCGGCGATCCCCCCCGCCGCCACGATGTGATTGTCCTTGATGAGGACCATGTCATCGAGACCGAACCTGTGGTTCACGCCCCCACCCAGCCGGACCGCCATCTTGTCGAGGGCCCGCAGACCGGGTGCAGTCTTCCGCGTGTCGTTGATCTTTGCCCCCGTACCGGCCACCGCGCGGACGAACTCGCCGGTGAGCGTCGCTATGCCGCTCATACGCTGAAGGAAGTTGAGCGCGGTCCGTTCGCCGCGGAGTATCCCTTTCGCATTGCCGTCGATCCTCGCAAGCACCAGGCCCGGATTGACGGGACTTCCGTCCTGCACAAGGCGGTGAACCGTGATGCTGTGGTCGCAGTAGCTAAACACGATCGCCGCGATGTCGATGCCGGCGACGATCCCTTCCCCCTTGCAGAGAAACTCCGCGGCGCCGAGATCGGTCTCTTCCAGGATCGCTTCGCCGGTGATGTCGCCGAGGCCGATATCTTCCATCAGCGCCAGCTCCACCACCCTGCCGATACTGCTGTCGTTCAGAGAGTCACCGGTGCTCATCGTTTGCCAGCATGATCGGTATGTCGTTCCTGACCTGATAGACAGTCCCGCATTTGAGGCAGCTCAGGGTCTCCTGTTCCGGCCTGTAGGAGAGATCCCCCTTGCACCTCGGGCAGCAGAGGATTTCCAGCAATTCCTTCCTGAGCATGCACTATCCTTTCGGGGCCTTTGCGATCGCTTTTTCGATTGCCTCCACAAACTGCGCCGGGGCGCGGGTTGGCTTCCCAGTCTCCGCATTGACGAAGCTGTGTATTGTGTAGCCGTCCGCCAGCAGCTCCTTTTCCCCCTCCTTGTAGACCTCGTAGTCGAGTCGGACGCGTGCGACAGGCGCATCGCGAAGAACCGTCACGACCTGGAGGAGGTCGTCATACCGGGCCACCCTTTTGTACGACGCGTGGGCTTCGATGACAGGGAGAAACAGACCCATTTCTTCCACGCGCGTGTACGGCAGACCGATGCTCCTCAGAAGGTCCGAACGTCCCTGCTCGAAGTATTCGAAGAATTTCCCGTAGTATGCGTATTTCATCTGGTCGGTATCCGCGTATCTGATCCGGATGCTCGATGTGTGCTTGACCATTGGTCCTTCCTTCGCTTAGCCGACCCAGACGCCCATCGCACTGAACTTCTCGATGCGGCGTTCCAGGAGTTTTTCGGGTTTGATTTTCGCCAGCGCTTTGAGTTCCTGCAGGATCGCGTCTTTGAGAACACGTGCCGCCTGCTCGGGATTCCGGTGCGCTCCGCCGAGCGGCTCGGGAATGATCTCGTCGATTATCCCCTGCTTCTTCAGGTCCGGCGCCGTGAGCTGCAGGGCCTCGGCGGCCTGCTCTTTATAGTCCCAGCTCCGCCAGAGTATGCTCGAGCAGGACTCGGGCGAGATCACGGAGTACCAGGAATTCTCCATCATCAGAATCCTGTCCCCGACACCGAGGCCCAGAGCCCCTCCGGAGGCCCCCTCGCCGATGATCACCACGACGATAGGGACGCGGAGGCGGGCCATTTCCAGAAGGTTGCGCGCGATCGCCTCCGCCTGCCCCCGTTCCTCAGCCTCCAGCCCGGGATAGGCGCCGGGTGTATCCAGCAGCGTGACAACCGGGATCCTGAACTTCTCCGCCAGCATCATGAG
>DASVIU010000468.1:0-3088 GCA_036386275.1 Bacteroidota bacterium
GATCCGCTCCGGCGGGGCGACACGGTTGACAAGTCCCACCCGCTCTGCTTCATCAGCGGTGATATCCCTGCCGGTTGCGGCGTACTCGAATGCCCGGGCCATTCCGACGAGACGCGGCAGAAACCAGTGCGACCCCGAGTCCGGCACGAGACCGATCCGGGCGAACGCCTCGATCAGCGTGGCGTCGGAGGACATGATGCGCATATCGCACGCCAGCGCAACGCTGCATCCGGCCCCCGCCGCCACGCCGTTGATCATCCCGACAATGGGTTTCTCCATCTCCCGCATCCGCCGGATGAGGGGATTATACGATCGCTCGAGAGACTCCCTCAGCGACACGCCCGTCCCGCGGTGTTCCTTCAGATCCTGGCCCGAGCAGAAGGCCTTTTCCCCCGCGCCTCTCAGGACGATGCACCGGACTCCGGGGTCATGCGATGCCTCCCGCAGGGCGCTGATGAGTTCCTCCTTCATCGCCTCGTTGAATGCGTTATAGCTTTTCGGACGGTTGAGCGTTATCGTGAGTACCCCTCCGTCCGCCGTGCACAGGAGTGTCGAATATAAAGGGGCGGATCCCCCTGTCAGCGTCCTTTCCACTGGGGCCTCCTCTTTTCCAGGAACGATCGCATCCCCTCTTTCTGGTCCTCGCTGGCGAACAGGAGGTAGAAGTTCTTTCGTTCGAAAGCCAGTCCTCCTTCGATCGTCGTGTCGAACGACTTGAGGACGGCTTCCTTTGCCAGGCGGACCGCCAGGGGGGGGGAAGAGGCGATCCCGGACGCCCAGGCCCGGGCTTCCGTCAGGAGTGACTCTGCGGGGACGACCTTGTTGATCAGCCCCCACCTGAGAGCCTCGTCGGCGGTGATCATCCTCCCGGTGAGGACCATTTCCATAGCCTTGGCTTTTCCCACGGCACGCGTCAGGCGCTGCGTCCCTCCGGCTCCCGGGATCACTCCGATCGTGATCTCCGGCTGGCCGAACCGTGCGGTCTCGGAAGCGATGATCATGTCGCACGCCATGGCCAGCTCGCATCCCCCCCCGAGGGCGAACCCCCCGACTGCTGCGATGACCGGTTTCGAAACCTTCCTGATCCTCTCCCACAGCGCAAACTGGTCGCGCACGAGCATCTCCGTCGCGGTCGCTTCCGCCATCTCCCGGATGTCGGCTCCCGCGGCGAATGCCCTGTCGTTCCCCGTGATGATAATGCACTTCACCGCGCCGTCGGCATCCGACTCTTCGAGTGCGGCCACGAGGTCGGTCATGAGCTGCAGGGAGATCGCATTCAACACGTCAGGGCGGTTCAGCTGTATGAGCGCGTATCCCTGCTCCCGTGTGAGAGTGACGATGTCGGATGTCATGATCGGGTTCTCCGGTGGAATCTGGTGGGAGGGATGACGCCCATGTCGGTCTGCCGCACGAAGGGGGAGGAGTCACTCCCCCAGTACCTCACGGATTCTCTTCCCGAGCGGGAGCCTGAACACCCCGCTGTCGCGCCCCCCCGCGTACAACGTCTTCGAGGCCGCGCTCCAGCAGAGGGAGACTGCGCTGGCGTGGAGGTGTGCGTCGGCAAGCCTGATCCAGGTTCCCCCGCCGGAAGAGGAATAATACAGATGCCTGTCGTCGACAAGTGCGACGACGCTGTTCGGCGCTTGCCGGTCGCAGGAGATCCGGACGTTGTCCGAATGTTTCCACGGGGGCATGTACCGGTTCCATTCGAGTCCCTTGTTGAGTGAACGGAAACACTCCCCGTCGGGGAGATAGGCGTAATAGGTGTCCGGGTCGGTGTCATCGAGCGCCACCGATTCAACCCTGTCGCCGGGAATTCCGTAACGGGCCTGCTCCCAGTTGAACCCGCCGTCGTGTGAGATGATCACGCCGCCGTTGGTTGTGGCGCCGATGATGGTCCCGGCGTTCGACGGGGAGAATGTGAGCGAATGAACGGCCCACCGGTTGCCGAGCGGTCTCGACAGGTTCCATGTCAGTCCGCGGTCGGTAGAGACAAATATCCCCTGGTCGCTCGCCATGAAGCGCCGTGTCGTGATAGCGGGGTGAGCCTCGTAGAGGAACGGGGATATATGCATCGAGCGCGGGGTGGTCTGCCATGACCCGCCGTTGTCCGTCGAGACGAACACGCCGGCCGCGGTGGTGGCGTACACAAGTCCTGGCACAGACGGATCAATTGAGAGCGAGTGTATGTTTCCTCCCGTGATCCCGGGACCCGCGTCCGACCAGCCCCCGGAAGGTCCCGCCGTATATGTCATGCACACATTCCCCGCGGCGGCGAAGAGATGTTCCCCCGCAAGGTCGCTTGCAAGCACGCCGACGGTGGAGCCCTCCAGCTTCAGGTCCGCCCCACGCCACGACACCCCGTTGTCGTCGGAGGCGCGCAGGCCCAACCCGCTTCCGTATGCGAAAAGCGTCCTGTGAAAACCTTCTCCGGCGACCGCCACCCGGGTCGGGATTCCCGGCAGATCACTTCCGGCCGGCCCCCACCCCGCCCCGAAGTCGGAGGAGACGATGATGCCCCGCTCCGTTCCTGCGATCACGGCGTCCGGTTTGCCGGGGAGGACGGAAAGCGAGAGGATCCCGTCGAAATCCTTCGCTGTGCGCGAAAGGCTCCAGGAGCTCCCCCCGTTCGTCGACTTCATGATGGTTCCCGATGTGGTCCCGTAGAGGAGCGTGCCGTTTCCATTTTTCCTGATCAGCAGTCGCGTTGCGCGCGATCCCGTGGCGGAAAATTCCGGCGTGAGCCCCTTCCACCCGGCTCCGCCGTCCGTGGTGCGGATAATGCCGTACGGCGAGACGGCTGCGAACACGCAATCCGGTTTCGAGAGATCGATACTGATGTCGTACACATCGGCGCCGGAGAGGAGGAGGTCCGGAGACGCGTTGATTGCATTCCATGTCCTCCCTCCGTCCGGGGATTTGTAGAGTCCTTTTGCTTCCGTCCCCGCGTAGACCACTGCGGGGGACCAGGGGTCGATCGCCAGTATCCGTATGCCGGTCCCGGCCGGGCCCACCTGAAGCGGGGTCCACGATCGACCCCTGTCCGGCGAAACGAATGCTCCGGTCTCGGTCGCCGCAAGCAGCCGGT
>DASVIU010000469.1:0-2074 GCA_036386275.1 Bacteroidota bacterium
GGACTGCAAGTGCGACGTAGTAGAGCGTGTTCAGGAGGCTGATGCCGAACCTGTGGTCGTCCCCCAAGAGCCGTGCATAGCTTTGCGCGCCGACCCAGACAGGGGGAGAAAGCATCGTCCAGGACGTCCCGCTGATGTACAGCGAGGCGATCATCGGCCCTGCGGTCAGGAGTATGAACCCGGCGAGCCAGGGGGAGACGAACAGGTACCCCTCGAGTGTCCGTCGCATGTGTCCGGTTCCGGACGTCCTCACGTGCGCTGCTGCATCGCTTCACTCCCGAAAAGCGTGAGCGGTGTGATCAGAGGAAGACCGGGGACGCCTCCTTCGATACGGAGGTGCTCGACGCATTCTTCGCTCCCGTTCCATGTCCGCGAAAGAAAGCGCTCCGCGGTGGGATCGTACGCGGCGGCAAGTGTTCCGCCCGGGCCCGAAAAGATCACCCTTCGTATGCCGGCGGCGTCGCCCGATTCGACGGCGTGCAGGAGTCCGGCGTATGTGATGAATGAGGCGAACGAAGGGAATTCGTCCGCGCTCGCCAGCTGCAGGGCGAACCCGGTCCGCCATCCGGCGATCTCCTCCCGCGTGAAATCCCTCGCAGGCCCATCATAGCTGCAGAGCGAATACATAAGGTGGTCGTTCCCGGCGTGGAGTGACACGGGTGCGTCCCCGGAGGCCGGTTCGGGCCCCAGGGGGATCACGGCGCCAAATGTCGCGTGGTCGCGGAAATACAACCGCGCCCCCGCCTTCGCGCGTGCGGGAAGCGTCGTGACCGGCACGCCGTCAAGAAGGAGCTCATCAAACGGGGCGTGGTAGCTGAATATCAGGTCCAGCCTGAAACTCTCGACCCCCGTGTGCCCGGAGCGTTTCGGGGCATACATGACGATCGCGCGGTCGTGGTGCTGGAGCGCGGCGCATCGTCCCTCCTCGTAAAGGTAGCTTTCGTCGATCTCTGTGCCGGTGAGATGGCAGCGGTTCCTCTGGCCGACAAGTGCCCCGTTGTACACGCCGCGCGTGTATGCGGAGCGGAAATCTCCCATCCCCCTCACGCGGGAGGACCTCCGGATCCTGAATGTCACGCCGTCGGCGTGCCCCCCGTTGACATAGGGGAGTGAAGCCGTTCCGAGCGCGAATTCCTCCGTCATGTACGTGGTGAGCTCGCGCAGTCCTCCGGGGTAGACCTCGTCGTCGAATGCGAAGCATCTCCTCCCGTCGTCCCCCGTGCGCCAGCTGTTTTCATGGTACTGTTCGCAATAGGTGGTCTTTTGCATCAGGAACGGGAACGGCTTCTCCCAGGCAAGCCGCAAAGCCTCGTCGGTGCAGTGGGTCGGTACGAGGGCGGTGAGGGCGCACTGGAGGAGCGACGAGGGGTGGTTGAACCGTACGCAGATCTCCGGTGCGAGAAACATCTCCCGGTCCGATGCGGCGAAGAGGACTGTGTGGAGAGCGGAGAACCCTCCCGTCGAATCGTCCTGGTACGAGCGGGAGTGGGGACCGGCGAACTGCTCGCTCGGGGCGTGAAAGTGGAGTGCCACGTCGAGCCAGAGTCGTTGTTCCAGGAATAGCCCGAGCGCGCGCGCCTCGGAACCCCGGGCATAGTGGGCAATGAGCGCCAGGAAGAGTATATCGAGCGCGGTGTACGTCGGGCTGTTGTATTCCGACATCTCCGCCTGTCGCCGGAAGGCGAACCGGCGGTCGCCGGTCAGACGCTGGAATTCACGCAGTCTCCGCAATCCGAGATCGGCCGCCCATGGAGCATCCGCGAGCTCTCCCCCGAGTATCAGTGTGCAGTAGGCGCCGAGCGGGTGGTTGACGTTGCCGTCCCGCCACTGGACCTCTGCCGCATGGACGAGCTCGCGTATGGTTTCGCGAGCGAGGTGCTCCTGTGTTTCGCGGGAAAGAAGCTCCGGAATTCCGAGGATCATTGCGAGAATTGTCGCCGGTGTGTGTGTCCCGTCCTCGCTCCGGAGCCTTCCGGCCAGAGTCTGCCCCAGTTCCCTTCGCCCCGGGGAGTTGTCGAAGAGGAGGCTCGCGGCATACCAGAACGTGTCGCGGCTGATCAGGCAGATCCCTGTT
>DASVIU010000470.1:0-2086 GCA_036386275.1 Bacteroidota bacterium
CTGGAAGAGGATGGAATTCACGGAGCCCCAGTGGCTGGAATTGAAGAACCATGCGGAGAGGCGGGGACTCTTGTTCTTCAGCTCCCCCTTCTCTCTCGAAGCGGTGGAGTTGCTCCTTCGGGTCGGTGTCAGGGCATGGAAAATCGCATCCGGGGAAGTGGGGAGGACGGCGACGTTCGAGCGGATGGCATCCTCGGGCCTCCCGATGTATCTCTCCACGGGGATGAGCCCGCTGGAGGAAATCGACGGGGCCGTCGGGATGATCCGGTCACACGGCCTCCCGCTTATCCTCTTCCAGTGCACGACCGCATACCCCTGCCCTCCAGAAAAAGTGGGGCTCAACCTGATTCCCTTCTTCAGGGAGCGCTATCACTGTGCAGTGGGACTTTCGGACCATTCGGGGACGATCTTTCCCTCGCTCGCCGCGGCGACGCTCGGGATCTCGGCGCTTGAGGTCCACGTGACGCTGAGCCGGGAAATGTTCGGACCGGATGTCCCCGCCTCCGTCACGTCGGGGGAACTGCGGGAGATCGTAGCGGGGGTCAGGTTCATCGAGGCGATGAAAGCTCACCCCGTGGACAAAGATTCGATGGCGGCGGAACTGAAGCCCGTGCGCGCGCTGTTCACCCGCAGCATCGTGGCGCGCGTGGATCTCCCGGCGGGGACGGTGCTCACCCCCGACCATCTTGCGTTCAAGAAACCCGGCACCGGCATTCAAGAGCAGGATGTCCAGCGTGTCCTTCATCGGAAGCTCAAACAAACGGTTGCGGCAAACACAATGATTCTGGAGGAGCATCTTGAGTAACACTGCGAAACGGAAAGTATGCGTTGTCCTTGTCGATCGCGCGAACTACGGGCGTCTCAAACCGGTGATGCGCGCCATCGCCGACAACCCGGCGCTCGAATTGCAGGTCCTCGCCGCCGGGACCATGGTTCTGGAGCGGTTTGACCTTCCCGTGCGCGTTGTGAGGGAGGACAACTTCACCCTCGACGGCGAGGTGTATATTGAGCTTGAAGGCTCCACACCGGCGACGATGGCGAAATCCGTCGGTTTTGCCATGGTCGAGTTCGCAAGCGAGTTCCAGCGGCTGAAACCCGACGTCATCCTGCTGATAGGTGACAGGTATGAGGCGCTGGCGGCCGCTATCGCCGCGGCGTATATGAATATCTGCATCGTCCACGTGCAGGGGGGGGAAGTCTCCGGTTCCATCGACGAAAGCGCGCGGCACGCGATCACGAAGTTTTCGCACTTTCACTTCCCGAGCACGAAAAGGTCGGCGCAGTATCTGATACAGATGGGTGAACGTCCCGAGACGGTCCTGGGCGTCGGCTGTCCGAGCAGTGACATCGCGCGCGTTTTCGACCGTACGCTGGATCCGGCCATTGTCAATGCCCGGGGGTCGGGCGCGATCATCGATGTGCGTCAGCCGTTCCTCCTTGTCCTGTTTCATCCGACGACGACGGAATACGGTGGAGAACGGAAACAGATGGAGGAGATCCTCGAAGCCCTCCGGGAGACCGGGATGCAGTCCATCCTCCTCTGGCCCAATATCGACGCAGGGTCGGACCACGTGACAAAAGCGATCCGGGTGTTCCGCGATCATGTGAAGCCCGACTGGTTGCGGACGCTGATCAATCTTTCGCCGGAGAACTATCTGAAAATCCTGGCCGGCGCCGCTTGTGCGGTGGGGAATTCGAGCAGTTTTGTACGCGACGCGAGCTATTTCGGAACGCCCGTCGTCCTGGTCGGGAACCGTCAGGACGGCCGTGAAACAGACGTGCACGTGAAGCGGGTCCCCCCGTTCGCGCGCGAGATCGCGCGGTGCGTAAAGGAACAGCTCGAGCACGGGAGGTACGCGGTGAGCGCGCTGTACGGTGACGGGCACGTGGCCGAGCGGATCTCGGCCGCCATGGCGAGCCTTGAGCCGTATGTCCAGAAGAGTCTTGATTATGTCCGCAGGGAATCAGTCGCCTGAGATTGCCATGCGTCAAACGATCACATCCTGAGAGAAAGACCCTCCTATGAGCAGCATTGCCATCCGCGCGGAAAACCTGGGGAAAGAATTCCATCTCGTGGGGGAAAAGA
>DASVIU010000471.1:0-1848 GCA_036386275.1 Bacteroidota bacterium
GGACGACAAGCGGGACCCCCGGATCGAGCCGGAAGGCGCTGCTGTTGTCGACCACGAGTGTCCCCGCTCTGACGGCGTGCGGCGCGTATTCCCTGCTCACGGTGGCCCCCGCGGAAAAGAGCGCTACGTCGACACCTTCAAACGAATCCGGCGTGAGCTCAAGGACCGGCTCATGCTTCCGGGCGAATGTGACGGTCCTTCCCGCAGACCGTGCGGACGCCAGCAGCCTGATTTCACCCACGGGGAACCTGTGTTCCTCCAGGACCTGCAACATCTTCCTCCCCACAAGGCCGGTTGCCCCGACCACGGCGACGGCGTACCTCTTCAAGCGGTTATCCTTCGTTAATGTGTTCAATGGTTTCACGGCGGCGGATCAGCGTCCGTGTGCTCCCGTCAATGAGGACCTCCGCCGGACGTGGCCGGGCGTTGTAGTTCGACGAGAGGACGTACCCGTACGCCCCCGCGCACATCAGCGCCAGGTACTCGCCCCGCTCGACGCGGGGTATCCGCCTGTCCAGGGCAAAGAAGTCGCCCGACTCGCAGAGCGGCCCGACGACATCCGCACTTTCGTGTTCCCGCCCGAAAAGTTCGAGCGGGACAATCTGGTGATAGGCGTTGTAAAGGCTCGGCCTGATCAGGTCGTTCATCCCCCCGTCCACGACGACGAACAGCTTGTCGTCGGTCTGCTTCCTGTAGAGTACCTTCACGAGAAGCACTCCCGCATGCGCGATGACGGAGCGCCCCGGCTGTATGGAGAGGCGGCAGTTGGTCTCGCGCAGGAGAGGAGCGACGGTCCTGATCAGCCCTGCGGCGGAGAGGTTGAGCTCTTCCGGTTCCTCGACCGGAATCTGGGGGTGCGTGATGTACCCGTGGTACTGCACGCCAAATCCCCCTCCGAAATCGATTTCCGTCAGAGGAATCCCGACGCCGGCCAGTTCGTGCAGGAGGCTGACGATGGCCTCGGCGGCCCTCAGGAATGTCTCCGCCTTTGTGATCTGTGAGCCGATATGGCTGTGTATCCCCCTGACCTCGATGTGCGGCAGTCCCCTGGCCCAGCGGAGGACTTCCGCGGATTGCCTGGCCGGGATCCCGAACTTGTTCTGCTTCAGACTCGTGGAGACATAGGCGTGTCCCCCGGCGTCGATATCCAGGTTGACGCGGAGGAGTATGCGCGCCTTCATCTTCTCGTTCCCGGCGATAGCGTTGAGGACTTCGATCTCCTCCGTCGATTCGACGTTGAACGCCAGTATGCCCGCCCTGAGAGCGGCTGTCAACTCATCCTCACGCTTTCCGACGCCGCTGAACGTGATCTTGGAGGCGTGAATCCCCGCCGCAAGCGACACGTAAAGCTCCCCCACGGAACCGACATCCGCACCGAACCCTTCCTCGCCGATCAGGCGGAGGAGCGTCCTGTTCGCGTTCGCCTTGACGGCGTAGAACGACATGTGCGGGTGCCCGTCGAAGGCCCTCTCGATGTTCCGGCAGTGGTCGAGCACCGAGCGCTTGCTGTACACATAGAGCGGGGTGCCGAATTCTTCCGCCACTGCGCGGAGAGGGACAGACTCCGCCATGAGTGTGGTGTCCCTGTACGAAAATTCCTGCATCGGTAGCCAGCCGTTGTGAGAGTTGACCTCCCCCCGCCGCGGGCGGGGGGAGTGATACTGCGCCATCCTTACCGGAGAAACAGATCGACGAGCGCCCGGTAGGGGGCAAATGCCCCGCCAATCAGGGCGCTGAACGCGTTGCTGACGAACGGCATCCTCATCGCGAAGAGGACAACGAGAACGCCAAAAAACCCGATACGCATGTACGCCATGGCAGCCCGGGGAGGGAGCACCGCGGCGAGTA
>DASVIU010000472.1:0-4985 GCA_036386275.1 Bacteroidota bacterium
CCATGAAGGAGGCTGTGGACGAGTTCGAGCGCCAGTTTCTCACTCACGTCCTCCGCGCGAACGGGTTCAACAAGGAGGCGGCGGCGAAAGCCCTGAAGATCAGCCTCTCCTCCCTCTACAGGAAGATCGAAGAGCTCGCCATTCCTTCGCAGTCGTAGGAATTCCCTCCGGACGATTCTCACAATTTGGAATGCGGGCTGTTGAGATTTTCCACTCCCGCCTCTCCGTCTGCGGTTTTTCCCTCACTTCTTCCCCCTGCTTCCAGGTACCCGTTGGCACATATCTTGACATTGACGGTGAGGAACCGGAGCGATCGCTGTGATCTACCTGAAAAAAATACTTGTGACGACCGACCTCTCGCAGTATTCGCTCGAAGCGCTGGAGTACGCACAGTCGTTTGGCCTCCTGTACGCCTCCCGTATCTTTCTGATTCACGTCGCCGAGCATGCCCACCACAAGAGCGAGGATCAGGCGGTTGCGGCCCTGACAGAATTCGTCGCCCGGAACGTCGACCCAGACCTGAAACTTATGCAGATCGTCCGGTCGGGGCACCCGGCGGCCGAGATCAGGAAGTTCTCTCAGGAAGAGAATGTGGACCTGATCGTCATGGCGACTCACGGGCGCACCGGCGTCAAACATGTCCTGATGGGGAGCGTGGCAGAGAAGGTCGTCCGGATTTCCGCCGTGCCGGTCCTCACCGTCAAGCCCCTCCCGATCCGCGAGAGCATATTGCGGGAAGAGGATGTCGAGAACGAACTGCATCTGCGCTGAGGGGGTCAATTGGGAGAAATTGTCACACATGCCGCAATCGGGGAACCGGGCCCGGAATTGAAGGGTTCGGCGGGGAAAGACCGTGAGCGGAAGACGATATTGATATTCAGCCCTGACCTCAATCTCTGTTTCAGCCTCTCCAGCCTGTTCCAGGACCGGTACCATGCTGTGACAACGACGAACATCGCCACATTCGAAAGGCTTGCGACATGTTTCGGGGCCGACCTGGCGATCGTTGACGAAGTCCCCTCGGACTTCCTCATCGGGAGGCTCGAAGCCCTTGGTGCAGGCTGCCCGAGAATTCCTATCATTATGCTCTATGTCTATAATGGAAGGGATGTGGCTCTCGATCGTGCGATCCGGAGCCGGGTTGATTCTGTCTTCTACAAGCCCGTTGAGATCTCTGTCGTTTCAAAGCGAATCGACGAAATACTCGCGGCCTGATCCCGTTTCCGATCCCCTCCCCATCCCGCCCCCCCCCTCTCGATTCCCATGTATGAAAACCCACCTTTGGAACGATTGCAAATTTGAGAATATTTCGACAGGTTGGATCGCGAATGTGGCAAAATTCAACAATTTGATTGGAACTTCCTTGGCACACTGATTGACCCCATTTCTATGCTTTCCGTTGAGAATCTCTACAGCGATAACCGTTACAGTTGTGCACGGAGCTGGTTCATGCTGGCTAGCCGCAAAGCCTTTGTCCTGATCCCGGGTTTTCTCCTCCTGATCTCTTCACCCGCCATCGCGGGAGGGAACGCCGATTGTCTCGCCTGCCACGGGGACAAAGGGGGGACCATGTCCCGGAAGGGGAAGACAATTTCCCTGTTCGTCGATGCCGGAAGGTTGGGGAATTCGGCGCACGGAGGGCTGGAGTGTATTTCCTGTCATCAAGGGTTCAATCCGTCCGAGCTCCCCCATGCAAAGAAAATCCGGGCTGTCAACTGCCTCTTTTGCCACGACGGGGAGCAGTTTGCGCACTTCGGTCAAAGCGTTCATGGTGCGCTGAAGGGGGGCGTACCCGTGACCGCCTGCTCTGACTGCCATAGCACACATGCTGTGGTCAAGGTGACGGCGGAGACGGCCGAGGCCAGGAAACAGTTTGCACTCTCCACCTGCTCCAGATGCCATGCGACGGAAGACGCGAGGTTCATGGCCTCTGACCACGGTGCCGCGCTCGCCTCAGGCGTCAAGGGGGCGCCGACCTGCATCGATTGTCACGACGAACACAATGTCAAAAAAACGTCGGATTCGACCGCGCAGACCAGCCATTCGAATGTGGTAGCCATGTGCCTCCGGTGCCATCTGGACAACCCGGATGTGCGGGAGAAGGTCGGTCCTTCCGCCGGTTTCATATCGAGTTACGAGAAGAGCGTCCATGCGCGGTCGGTGCGGAACGGAAACACGGCCGCCGCCACGTGCATAGATTGCCACGGCAGCCATGAGATGAGGAAAGGGAACAACCCTGCCTCGAATGTTGCGCGAAAGAACATCGCGGCCACCTGCGGACGGTGTCACGGGGCTGTGCTTGGGGAGTACCGGGGGAGCATACACGGGACATCGTTCGCCTCGGGTGTGGATGCGTCGGCGACTTGTACCGATTGTCACGGCGAACATAACATCCTTTCGCCGGCGGACGCCGGTTCCCCCACCGCAGCGAAAAACCTTTCGGCCCAGGTCTGTTCTCCCTGCCATGCATCGGTGAAGTTGACCCGGAAATTCGGGCTGGCGTCCGACCGGTTCCAGAGTTTTTCCGACAGCTACCATGGTCTTGCGGGGAGAGCGGGCTCGGTCCAGGTCGCAAATTGCGCCAGCTGTCACGGTGTGCACGACATCAAGCCGTCAAGCGACTCGACATCCCGCATCTCAAAGAACAACCTGGTGAAGACGTGCGGAACGTGCCATCCGGGTGCGAACGAGAACTTCACGAAGGGATCGGTGCACGTCATCGCGACGGCCCGCAATGACAGTATCCTCTATCTCGTTTCCACCGGGTACATACTGCTCATCGCTGTCGTCATCGGCGGCATGGTTCTGCACAATGTCATCGACTTTGTGAGAAAATCAAGGCGGCAGTTGATGTACAGGAGAGGATTGCTCGAGCGGACCCACGGCGGCCACAGTCTTTACCTGCGCATGTCTCTCGGCGAGAGGGTCCAGCACGGAACGCTTGCCCTCAGCTTCATCACGCTCGTCGTGACAGGGTTTGCGCTCAAATTCCCCGATGCGTGGTGGGTCGCTCCCATCGGCGACATCAGCCCGCTCATGTTCGCGGCACGGGGGATATTCCATCGGATCGCCGCAGTGGTTCTCGTGCTGGCCGGACTCTATCATTGCTACTATGTCCTGTTCGTCCCCCGCGGGAAACAGCTCCTGCGCGACCTTGTGCCCGTCCCGGGTGATGTCCGGGATGCCGTCGCCGTCATGAAGTACAACCTCGGTTTCACATCGAAAAAGCCCGCATTCGGGCGGTTCAGCTACATCGAGAAGAGCGAATACTGGGCCCTGGTCTGGGGGACGGTTGTCATGGCGGTCACGGGGACCATCCTCTGGTTCGACAACACGTTCCTGGGACTCCTGACGAAGCTCTGGTGGGACGTTGCCCGGACCGTCCACTACTATGAAGCCTGGCTGGCAACACTGGCGATCATCGTGTGGCACTTCTATTTCGTGATATTCAACCCCGACAGCTATCCGATAAACCTCGCTTTCTGGAAAGGAACGCTGACGGAAGAAGAGATGGGCGAAGAGCACCCTCTCGAGCTCGGGGAGATTCAACGGAAGCGCGCGCAGGCCGAAACGCGCGAATCGAAGTGACGTTCAGATGACAGGACGATGCGACTGACGTCTTCCATAGCACAGCGATGCCTCCTCCTGGCATGCGTGAGTCTCTCCGGGGGTCTCCGCGGTGCGGTGGCTCAGGAAAACCCGGATTGTCTCGCCTGCCACGGCGACAGATCGCTTTCGACGAAACGGGGGGGGAAGACTGTCCCGTTGTTCGTCGATGAGAAGAAATTCAGAGCTTCCATCCACACATCGCTCCCCTGTGTCGGCTGCCATGCCGACCTTCAGGGGAAAGAGCTTCCCCACGGCTCGCCGCTGGCGAAGGTGGACTGCGGGTCGTGCCACGCGCAGCAGCAGAAGGAGCACGCCGAATCCCTTCACGGCCGGGCGATCGCACGCGGAGACGAGCTCGCCCCCCGGTGTCCGGATTGTCACGGGGATCATGACATTATCGCGGTAAAGAATCCCCGGTCGGCTGTTGCACCCCAGCGCATCCCCTGGGTCTGCGGCAAGTGCCATCAGGAGGGAACGCCGGTCCAGCGCCAGCGGGTCATCCATGAGGACCACATCCTCACGAACTATTCCGAGAGCATTCACGGGGAGGCGCTCCTGAAGAAAGGGCTCACGGTCGCGGCGACGTGCGTCTCCTGCCACACGGCGCACACGATCCTGCGCCACACCGATCCGCGTTCGTCCATTAACCGGAAGAATATCGCTGCGACATGCACGAAGTGCCATTCGCAGATCGAAGCGGTCCATCGGAAGATCATCCGGGGGGAACTCTGGGAGAAAGAGTCGAACACCCTCCCGGCATGCGTCGATTGCCACCAGCCGCACAAGGCCCGCAGGGTGTTCTACGACCAGGGGATGGCCGATGCGGACTGCATGAAGTGTCACGGGGATCCCGGGGTCCGCGCCACGAAGGGGGGGCGCACCCTCTTCGTCAATCTGGAAGAGCTCAGGAGTTCCCGGCATGTGAAGACCGCATGCAGCCAGTGCCATTCGGAGGTCAACGCGTCCCGCGTCAGGCCGTGCGAAACGATAACAAAGAAGGTGGATTGTTCCTCATGCCATGCCGACATCGGCGGGCTGTACCAGAAGAGCACGCACGGGATGCTTGTCGCGAAGAATGATCCGAACGCGCCGGTGTGCAATGAATGCCACGGCACGCACGGTGTCCTGGGGAAGCGGGATCCCGCCTCTCCCACATTTCCGACAAACATCCCGGACCTCTGCGCGCGCTGCCACCGCGAGGGGAAGAAGGCCGCGGTCCGCTACACGGGAACCGAGCACGACATCATCGAGCGCTATCAGGAGAGCATCCACGGAAAGGGATTGCTGAAAAGCGGGCTGACAGTGACCGCGACGTGCACCGATTGCCACACGGCGCACAGCGTCCTGCCGATCGGCTCATCCGAATCGAGCGTCAA
>DASVIU010000473.1:0-1554 GCA_036386275.1 Bacteroidota bacterium
GCGTACAGGCGGTTCCTTGACAGGTACCCTGACAGCGAGATGGCGACGTCGGCACGGTTCGAGCTCAACACGCTCGGGAAGAGCCCGGAGGAGGCGCTCCCCGTCCCTCCCCCCGTGCCGGCGGCGAAACGCGCGAAAAAGAACACGCCGCAGACCCCGGCCTGATGTCAGCATCAGCCCTTCAATTCCTGGACCCCCGCGTCGTCACGCGACTCGCAAACATGGAGCTGCGCGCCAGGCTCGTGGTTGAGGGGTTCATCACAGGACTCCACCGGAGCCCGTACCACGGGTTCAGCGTCGAGTTCGCGGAACACCGGCAATACATGCCGGGGGATTCGATCAGGTTCGTCGACTGGAAAATCTACGGAAAGACGGACAGATACTACATCAAGCAATACGAAGAGGAGACCAATCTCCGTTCCACGATCGTTCTCGATACCAGCCTCTCGATGGGCTATGCCTCCGGGGACCAGGTCTCCAAGCTGGAGTACGGGGCGTCGCTTGCGGCCGCCCTCGCGTATCTGATGATCAGGCAGCAGGACGCGGTGGGGCTCGCGTGCTTTGACGAGGAACTCCGGAGCTACCTGCCGCCGCATACGACCCGTGGATACCTGCGCCGGCTCCTCATCAACCTCCAGAATGCCCGTCCCTCCGGGAGGACGGGCGCGGCGCGGTCGCTGCATCAGGCGGCCGACAGGATGAAGCGCCGGGGGCTTGTGATAATCATCAGCGACCTCATGGATGACCCGGCGGGGGTGATCGGGGCCCTGAAACACTTCCGTCACAGGAAGAACGAGGTCATCGTGATGCATGTCCTCGATCCGATGGAACGCTCCTTCGCGTTCGGCAGCGACGCCGTGTTCAGGGATGTGGAGACCGCGGAACGCGTCACGACGCTCCCCTGGCAGATACAGGATTCCTATCGCGGCGCCATGGCGCAGTTTCTCGAGACGTACAAGCGGGAATGCCGCGAGCACGCCATCGACTACGTGATGATGGATACCGCGACGCCGTTTGATGTTGCACTGACCGAATATCTTGCACGGCGTGAGCGCCTGCACTAGCCACACTGTCATTGCGAGGCCTGTCATTGCGAGCGGAGCGAAGCAACCAGGCGGGCCGAAGCAACCTCCCCACCCTGTTTGAAAATCCCCCCGATTTGTGGTATACTGAATCTTATCCTTTTCTTTCTTTACGTGAGGCATGCCGGACCGGGAATCCATTGTCATACGCGGGGCGCGGGAACATAACCTGAAGAATATCGATGTCGATATCCCCAGGGGGAAGCTGGTGGTGATGACCGGCCTCTCGGGATCGGGGAAATCGAGCCTCGCGTTCGACACCATTTACGCCGAAGGACAGCGCCGCTTCGTTGAGAGCCTTTCGGCGTACGCGCGCCAGTTTCTCGATATTATGGAGAGGCCGGACGTCGACTACATCGAAGGGCTGAGTCCTGCGATCTCCATCGAGCAGAAGACCGTCAGTCCCAACCCGAGGTCGACTGTCGGCACTGTCACCGAGATCTACGATTATCTCCGGCTCCTGTTCGCCCGC
>DASVIU010000474.1:0-4279 GCA_036386275.1 Bacteroidota bacterium
ATACCTCCTTTGCACGAGCACAGATTGCCCGTTACAATGATGTGATCGAGAGTCTGCGCAGGATGGGGATCGAAGTCCCTCTCCGGCATATGGCGAACAGCGGTGCGGTGATCTCGCTGCCGGATGCCCGGTTCGATATGGTCCGTCCCGGCATCATGCTCTATGGGTATCCCCCCTCCCGGTCGATGACCCAGCGGTATCCGGTCACGCCGGTGATGTCTCTCATTTCGAACATCAGCATGCTCCGCATGGTCGGGAAGGGGACGAGCATTTCATATGGCCGCCGCTTTTTTGCTCCGGGTAGCACGACGATCGCAACGGTGCCGATCGGTTATGGCGACGGATATGCGAGGCTCCTGACGAACCGGGCGTCTGCGCTTATCCGGGGAAACTTCTACCCTGTGGTAGGGACGATATGCATGGACCATCTTATGATCGATGTCGGAACGGATCCGGAATGCCAGACCGGAGACGATGTGACATTCATCGGTACTGACGGAAGCCGGTCGATCACGGCGTGGGATATCGCAGAGACGCTGGGGACGATCCCGTACGAAGTAACCTGCCTCATTCCAGAGCGAGTTCCCCGTCTTTTTGTGGGGTAAATCGCCAATTTGCAATTGACAGACCGGTTGTATATATTTTCTACAGTTATGTGCCCGACCCGCCCAAAAATATCGCGGATTCTGCTTGCGTCTGTCTTCCTGGTTTTCAATGTCGGTCTGCCGATCCTGATAGATTCATGCCCGATGCCGAAACCGGTGGGCTCAATGATGTGCCCTCTCTGTCACATGGACGGAGGAGAAGGAAGGGGCGAGGTCGTGAAAGGGAAGCCGTGCTGCTCTCCTTCCATCGTGGCCGGGGGAAATACGAATGAATTCCTCCGGATGCAGAAAAGCGTATGTGATCCGGGTTCGTGCACAATCTGTCAGCCCGGTTTTACTCCTCATTCGTTCTATGCCGGTTCACAAATCTCGGCTTCGATCCCCTCTCAGTTTGCCCCCGACGACATTCCCGTCATACACTCGTCGCTTCTGATCTGATCTTCCTCCTCCTCCGGATGGGTTGGCGTATCATCTGATCCGGTGCGCCCGGCCCCGCCATCCCTGTTTTCGTGTTACAACAATTACCCGAGGTACATCATGACAGCACTTCTTTGCGGTCTCCTTGTCGCTCTGTGGCCTTTCCGCACGCTCTTCCCGTCCGCTGCGGCCGATACCACGCGGCTGTGGGACCTCGTTGAGGAATCGCTCGACCGCAACCCCGAGATCGAATCGGCACGTCAGCAAATGGCTGTCATGGGTGCGAAGGTCCAGCAGGAAGCTTCGCTCCCTCCGCCGGAGCTCATATTCATGCGGGAAGGGATGCCGTCGTTCCGGTACTCCGAGGCGATGTTCTCCCGCATAGAAATCATGCAGATGCTCCAGTTCCCGGCAAAGATCTCGACCAGACGGGAGATTGCGGAGATCAACGCGGACCACGCCCACCATGATCATATGGACAAAGAGTTTGATGTTCTCTACCGGCTGAAGTCCGCCTATGCGGAGCTCTGGTATCTGCAGCAATCGATCGCGCTCACCCGCCGCAACGGAGAGCTGCTTCTCGATGCCCTTGCGGTGGTCCGGGCCCGGTACGGGGCGGGGAGCGCGGGGGAGGAGGCGGTCCTGAAAGCATCGCTGGAGTCCGCCAGGAACGACAACCTGGTCGTTTCGCTCCGGCAACGGGAGCTCGGCATGAAGTCGATGATCATGGCGTTGCTTGACCGGGTGGACAGCGATACACTCGGGATCGCCGTCATGCCCGATTCGCTCGTTCTCAACCTGTCCCTCGACACGCTCATTGCGAGGGGGATGGAATACCGGCCGATGCTCCAGCATGATTCGCTCGCTGTTCTCGAACAGAAGGCCCTTCTCTCCGCGGCCCGGCAGGAATACATCCCCGATCTCAGGATCGGCCTCCAGTACATGACCGCCCCGATGACCGGGTTCAACGGCTGGACAGTGACTGCGGGTATCACACTCCCGTTCGCCCCCTGGGCTCTCGGCGCCCGGTCCGGCAGGATCGATGAGGTGGAAGCCGGCATCGGCAGGGCCGCCGCAGCTCTCGCCGCCTCGCGTGCAATGGTGCGCGCGGAGATCCGGGACCGGTACTCGAGAGCGGTTGCGGACAGGCAACAGGTGGACGTATACCGCACAACGATGCTCCCCCGGGCACAGGGGGCGCTCCAGTCGGCCCTTGCAGCGTACCGGTCCGGGAGGGGGGATCTCCTCATGGTGCTCGATTCCTGCAGGATGTTGAGCGATCTGACGATGGAAGCACTGATGCTCAGGATGGATTTTGCGCGCTCGATCGCCGGCCTGGAACAGGAAATCGGCGTCAGAGACCTGACATATCTCCGCTGAAATATCGTGATGAGGAAAGGAATGTACGATGAATAAGAAAACCCTCTCAATTGCAGCGATTCTTCTGGTCGCGCTGGTTCTGGTTCTCCTGTTCCTCCGCCCTGCCGGGAGCAATCAGGCGGCCGGCACGGCGCCCGCCGCGGATGGGGTCGAGTACTACACATGCCCCATGCACCCTTCGGTGATCGCGTACAAACCGGGACCCTGTCCCATATGCGGGATGACGCTTGTGAAGAAGGTCTCGGGTGGACACCCCGGCGGGCATGAAGCCCCGCAAGGGGGGGAAGTGGTCGTCTCGCCGGGGCAGAGAGTGCAGGCGAACATCTCGACGTCGGCGGTCAGGTGGATGCCGCTCTCCGGCTCTGTTTCTGCATCGGGCGTCGTCGCATTTGCGGAGCCCTCCCAGTCGGTCGTCGCTGCAAGGGCACGGGGGCGCATCGAGCATCTCTTTGTGGACAGGACCGGTGCCGTTGTCCGGAAAGGAGAACCGCTTCTCTCGATATACAGCCCTGAACTGATCAGCGCCGAGGAAGAGTACCTGATCGCGCTGGGAAGTGTGGAAGACGTCACCAGGGCGCAGCTCATCGCGGCATCACGGGAACGGCTCGCGGAACGGTTCGGAATTACGGAGTCTCAGATCAACCGTCTGGAGCGTGAGCGCGACATGCAGAGTCCCGCGACATATTCTTCCCCGATTGCCGGGACGGTGATACGGAAGCCGGTTGTGGAAGGCCAGTATGTCGAGGAGGGGATGACGCTCTTCGAGCTGGCGGATCTCTCCCGCGTCTGGGTGGTCGCCTCGGTCCCCGAACAGGATATCCGTTCTGTGCGGAAAGGAGATCCTGTGGAAGTGACTCTCGATGCGTACCCCGGTCTTCTGTTGAAAAGCCGGGTCGGATTCATCGAGCCTGTTCTCGATGCGGACTCCCGCACTGTCCGTGTCCGTACGGAGCTGGCCAACCCGGAAGGGAAGCTGAAGCCGAACATGTATGCCCGGATCGCACTGAAGCGGGCTCCCCGCCAGGCTCTCGTTGTCCCGACATCAGCGGTGCTCTTCACCGGGCGGCATCCCCTCGTGTGGGTTGAATCGGAGCCGGGCCGCTTCGCGCCGCACGTTGTCAGCGTGGGACTCACATCCGGCGCATTCACCGAAATACTGAGCGGGGTAAACGAGGGGGATATGGTCGCCTCGACGGGAGGATTCCTTATCGATTCCGAGAGCCAGCTCGAAGCCCCCGCCGGAGGAGAACACAAATGATAGAGCGGATCATAGAATTCTCGGCGCGCAACAGGTTTGCCGTCATCATCGCATACCTGGCGGTCCTGGGGTTCGGCATCTGGGGAATGCTCACGACTCCTGTTGACGCGATCCCGGATCTTTCCGAAAACCAGGTGATCGTGTTTACGGAGTGGATGGGGCGCTCCCCGAAGCTCGTGGAAGACCAGGTGACGTTCCCGCTCGAGACCGCGCTGCAGGGGATTCCGGAAGTGCGAGACATTCGGGCACAGTCGATGTTCGGCATGTCGTTCATCTACGTGATCTTCAATGAATCCGCCGATCTCTATTGGGCACGGAGCAGGGTCCTGGAAAAACTCTCCACGGTGCAGTCAGACCTTCCTGTGGGGGCGAAGATGCAGCTCGGGCCTGACGGGACGGGTGTCGGGCACGTATTCTGGTACACGCTGGAGGGGAGGTACGATCTGGGAACGCTCAGGGGAGTGCAGGACTGGTATGTCAAGCTGAACCTGCAGGGCGTACAGGGAGTAGCGGAGGTCGCCTCCGTGGGAGGGTTCGTCCGGCAGTACCAGGTGGATGTGGATCCGTCCCTCCTGAAGTCGTTCGGCCTCACCCTCGCCGATGTACGGAATGCGGTCAT
>DASVIU010000475.1:0-3786 GCA_036386275.1 Bacteroidota bacterium
ATCCAGAAGAGTGCGAGGAAGAGGAGCCCGGGGACAAAGTACGGTTCAGTGTGGTCCGCCCCGAGCCAGAGTGAATAGATAAGGTATGTCCCGGCCATGCTCAGAGGCTCGATCGACATCCAGGAATCTTTGCGCCAGGCAACCACGAGGAGTCCCAGGTTCAGGAGCGCGAGGTATGTAAACAATCCCGCCGGGTTCACTTCGCCGGTGCTCAGGAGGAAGGGGGTCAGGAATCCCCCGAGCCAGCCAAGCAGGGCCACGACAATCGAGTTGTAACGAAATGCCTGTGTAAATGTGATCACCGTGACCGCAGACATGAATACGAACGCCAGCGGCTGCGCAACAAGGTGATAATAATTGAATGACGCGTACGCCGAGAGATAGAGTATGGCAATCCCGGCCCCGACAAGCCCTTGTGCAAAGATCTGGAGGCCGCCGGAGGCGCTCCGGGCCGCTCCCGCAAGCAGCGCCAACCCGAGAAGGACGCCGATAACAACACGGACGGGCTCTGTAATCCAGTCATTCGCAAATGCGTACTGGAGGAAGAACCCGACCCCCAGTATCAGTGCAAGCGCGCCGATCCGGTTGAGGAGTTTCCCCCCGATCAGGGCTTCCCATTCCTCTTTTGTTCGGGATTTTACAGGAGGGGGCGTCGCTGTCGCGGCGGAGACGGGTGGCGTGACCGGGGCCTGAATTTGAGCCTGGGACGGAGCGGGAACATGAGATCCTCCGTCAACACGCGCCCGCAGAGGCGGAAGGCGCTTACGGAGGCTTCGACCGGATTCCTTCGGCGTCACAGCATTTGTTCTTCCCGCTTCCCGGATCGTCTTTTCGAGCTCCCCGACGAGACCGAGAGCCGTTCGAAGCCTCTTCTCCAGAGCAGCAAGGCGCGTGGAGAGAACGCTCATCCGCGCAAACACGATTGCCAGTGCGACAATGACGATCAGGACGCATAACAGAAGGAAAGCCACCATGGGGGTCCCCGTGAGCGAAGGAGATGAGAACACCGGAGAAACTTAGGCAAAGATAGTCCTCCCGCAGTGGAGAATCAATAATCAGGATGGACCTGCCCACTTTTTGTAGCATTTTCTTGCATATTCGTTGCATCCTCGGTATTGGGAGGGCTCTCTCCATCGGACCGGAGGATGTGCCTTGTCGCCGGGCCTTTTACAATGGCTGCGGGGGATACACAGGAGATTGTCGTCGCTCTCACAGCAGGACTCGGCGCTGACTACCTCTCGAGCATCACAGTGCTGCGATCCAACGACGACAAAGTACAATCCGCATACAACAGCATGACAGGCGTAGGGCCGGTTCTCGGGATTGCGATCCCCGGGAAAGGAGTCCCCGTCACGACAGAGTTACTGCAGAACTACCCGAACCCGTTCAATCCTTTCACCGTAGTCGCCTATGCGCTGGCTCAGCGGTCGAACGTCACGCTCACGGTCTTCAACGCACTTGGGCAGGAGGTGGCGACCCTCGTGCACGAGGTGCAGGATGCGGGAAAGCACGAGATACGGTTCACAGCGGACAGGCTGGCGTCGGGGATCTATTTTTACAGACTCCGGACAGGTGAGAACGTCGCAGCGAGAAAACTTGTTTTGATCAGATAAGGGCAGGGTGAATAGCAGGTTGCTTCGGCACGCCTTTGGCGTGCCTCGCAATGACACCTCGTGGACCAGATTGCTTCGTCGTGGCGCCTTCGGCGCCACTCCTCGCAATGACGGGGGGCGCGACGACGGGGGGGGCAAGCATGAGTCCGCGGCAAGAAGTATATTGTGATTCACGATATCTAAGGATGACCCGATTGACGCATGTCAGATACAAGTCCGCTCTTCCCCTCCTGATACTCCTGACGCTCTCCACACTCTCCTCTTCCTTTTCCGACGACATACTCAGACAGAAGATCGCCCAGATGTTCATCCTGGGGTTCAGCGGAACGACGCTTTCCGACACGATCCGTGTCGACCTCGCAGCGCGGAACCTCGGCGGAGTAATCTTCATGGGTGCGAACTGCGCGTCGCCCCTCCAGATACAGAACCTCACTGCCGCGGTCAGGTCCTCCGCCCTGACCCCCCCGTTTATCGCCGTTGACGAGGAAGGGGGGCTCGTTGCCAGGCTCAACGGGGGGAACGGATTTTCATCGACTGCGAGCGAGTTTCAGCTCGGGACGCTCTGGCATTCCACCGACTCGACGGCACATCAGGCATCGACGATGTCCGCGTGGCTCCGGTCCAGCGGATTCACGACCGATTTCGCCCCCGTGGTGGATGTGAATGTGAACCCCCAGAGCCCCGCGATCGGCGCACTCAACAGGAGTTATTCGAGCAATCCCGTGACAGTCGCCCTGCATTCGCAGGCGTTCATCGACCAGTTCCACGCCCGGGGACTCATGACGGCCCTGAAGCATTTTCCGGGACACGGAAGCGCAACAACGGATTCCCACCAGCAACTCCCCGACATCACGGGGACATGGGCCGATTCGGAGCTGATACCCTACAGGTCGCTGATCGGTTCGCACAGTGTGGATATGGTGATGGTGGGGCATCTGTACAACGCGCGCATCGACAGCATGTACCCGACGTCGCTTTCCAGGCGGACCGTCACCGGGCTGTTGCGGGACACGCTCGGATACCAGGGGGTCGTCATCACGGACGATCTGTACAACATGAAAGCGATCACCGACCTGTATGGGAGAGAGGAAGCGGCCTCTCTCTCCATCAACGCGGGGGTGGATATTCTGCTGTATGTGTCGAACATGATGGGGAACGGGACGTCGCTTCTGCGCCATATGATCGACACGATCGAGGCAAGGGTCACGTCGGGCGCGATCCCCATGAGCAGGATCGACGAGTCATACCAGCGGATACAGGCATTGAAAGCGCGCTACATTCCGAACAGCGTCGGCCCGCCGCTCGCCGGCCCGGGCTTCCTCCCGACGCGCGCCACACTCGGGAACTACCCCAACCCGTTTAACCCGGCAACGGTTCTTCGTTATGAGCTCCCGCAGAAATCCCGCGTGCACCTGGCGGTCTACAACATACTCGGGCAACTGGTGGCGACGCTCGCCGATGGAGTGGCTGATTCCGGCATCCACGAGATACGATTCGACGGGAACGACAGGGCTACGGGCGTGTATCTCGCCCGCCTGGAGGTACGACCGCTCGATGGCAAGGAGGGACACACGCTGACGACCAAACTGATCCTCATTCGATAGTTGCAGGCGCTGGTTTCAGGCGCAAGTTTCAGGCGCTGAGGCTGCTGAAGCTGTTTAAGCAGGTTGTTCATCCGAGATCTTGCAGATTGGCTCCCAACTCGTTAGTTTAGGTCCGGCAACCGCCCGTCGGTCCGGTACTGAAGTGAAGACGCGCCCGATATCGCTCCCCCTGATTGTATGCGCCATCGCGCTCTGCGCGCAGGGATGCTATCATGTTCTCGCCACGCAGAAGGAACTCCTGCTGGATGCAGCCAGCACGAAATTCGAACAGGGTGACTTCGCGGGCGCACTAAGGGACTACAGTCGGGTGATTGAGCTGGAACCGGGAGACGGCGTGCCGTACCATAACAGGGGGCTGGCGAGAGAAGCCCTCGGTGACCTCGCGGGGGCGCTGAGGGATTTTGACAGGGCGGCGGAGCTCCGACCGTGGGACGGCTCGGTTCTCAGGAGCAGTGTCAACGCGCAACTCGCCCTCCTCGACTCATTGCAGATCGAGATTCCGGATACACTCGTTGGGGGCAGAGTCCTCCTCCGCATGCAGATCGTCACGACGCGGATCCGTCTGACGT
>DASVIU010000476.1:0-2214 GCA_036386275.1 Bacteroidota bacterium
CGAGTTCGACGAGGAATTGAGTCTCACAGACCAGCTGACGTTGCGCCTCCAGTCGGCAATCGATGTCACCGGAGGAGCGGGGATACTCGTCCGCCCCGGGCGCGACGTCGAGTTTCTGCTTGGCTTCAATTCAGGCACACCCTCGACGGCATCCGGCAATCTGGCGGTCATACTCCGGCTCGCAAATCCGGATGCGGCGTTCATGCTGCTCGGCTCACCCGGTGCGAGCCGGTTCGAGGTGGCGGGCGTCTCCACCACCGGCGGCACGCGATTTCATTCCAACGGCAAGTTCGAGGTCTTTGTCGAGTTCGCGCTGGAGAGCGGCAAGATCGTCATCCAACCCGGTCCGGAGGACCGGGACGGCTTCCTCGGCCAGTTGTTGCCGGAGAACGGCATGGAGATCAAGGCGGACCTGAGCGTCGGTTTCTCCTCGACGCAGGGGCTCTACTTCGGCGGGAGCAGCGGGCTCGAGATCAGTTTGCCCGCGCACATTCAGATCGGACCGGTCGAGGTCGACTCGGCATTGCTCGGCGTCAAGTTCAAAGATGGCGGGATTCCCATAGAGTTCGCGGCGACGATCAAGGGGGACCTCTCTGTCATGAAGGTGGTCGTCGAGAACATCGGAGCCAGAGCTGTTTTCACGTTCCCGCCCGACCGGAAAGGAAACCTCGGCCCGCTCAATCTCGGGATGGAGTTCCGGCCTCCGAACGGCGTCGGTCTCTCGATCGACGCGGGAGCGGTGAAGGGCGGGGGCTACCTCTTCTTCGATCCGGAGAAGGGGGAGTACGCCGGGGCGCTGTAGCTGACCGTGTCGAACTTCCTCTCTCTGAAGGCGATCGGCCTGATCAACACGAAGCTTCCCGGCGGTCAGCCGGGGTTCTCTCTGCTGGTGATCATCACGGCGGAGTTCAGTCCGGGTTACCAGCTTGGCTTCGGGTTTGTTCTCCTTGGTGTGGGAGGCCTGCTGGGGTTGAACCGTGTGCTGTTGCTCGACCCGCTGCTTCAAGGTGTTCGGAGTGGAGCGATCAACAGCATACTCTTCCCGACGAACGTGGTAGCGAACGCGCCGAAGATCCTGAGCGACCTGCGGGCCATATTCCCCCCGCAGGAGGGGACGTTCCTCGTCGGCCCGATGGCGAAGATCGGCTGGGGGACGCCGACACTCATCAGCGTTTCGCTCGGTGTCATGATCGAGATCCCGGGGAATGTGGTGATACTGGGGCGGCTCCGCGTTGCACTCCCGACGGACGACGACCCGGTACTGATCCTTCAGGTGAGTTTTGTGGGGGCGCTGGAGTTCGACAAGAAACGGATCTGGTTCTTCGCCACGATGTATGAGTCGCGGGTGCTGTTCATCACGCTCGAAGGGGAGATGGGGCTGCTGATGGACTTCAGCGACAACCCGAACTTCGTTCTTTCGGTGGGAGGATTCCACCCGCGGTTCACCCCGCCTCCGCTTCCGTTCCCGTCGCTGAAGCGGGTTACGCTCTCGCTCGTGAATGAGAGCTGGGCGCGGGTTCGTGCCGATACGTACTTTGCCGTGACATCAAACTCGGTGCAGATGGGGGTTCATGCCGAGGCGTTCTTCGGGTTCGACGCGCTGAGCGTGGAAGGGGAGTATGCGTTTGACGCGCTGCTTCGGTTCTCGCCGGTCTATCTGATCGTCGAGATATCGAGCGGATTCTCGGTCAAGGTATTCGGGGTGGGCGTCTTCGGCGTCCACCTGCAGGGGACGCTTGAAGGGCCGGCCCCGTGGCACATCCGCGGCTCGGCGGAGATCGATCTGCTGTTCTTCTCGATCTCTGTGGATGTGAACGTCACATTCGGGCTTTCTCTTGCCGATCTGCTCCTCCCCATCGGGGTGCTGCCGCAACTGCTTGCCGAATTCGAGAAGCTGGAAAGCTGGCGGGCGACGCTTCCGCCGTCCGGGCAGCTCTTTGTGAGCCTGCGGGATCTCGGGAGCGCCGGCGTGCTGGTGCTTCATCCGGTGGGGACTCTGCAGATTACCCAGCGGTTCGCGCCGTTGAACCTCCGGCTCGACAAGATCGGCAATCAGAAGCCTTCGGATGTGAACAGCGTGACTGTGGGTGTGCACGCAGGCGCACTCGCGGTCATCGGTCCGACGCGCGAGAAGTTTGCCTCGGCGCAGTATATCGAAATGGACGACGCGGCAAAGCTCTCCGCCCCGGCCTATGAGCCGCTGGAGAGCGGTCT
>DASVIU010000477.1:0-4062 GCA_036386275.1 Bacteroidota bacterium
CTACCTCCTTGGAGAAGTCGAGGTCCATGCACTGCGGGGCGTGTCCCTGGAGATCCGGAGAGGAGAATTCGTTGCGATCATGGGGGCTTCCGGCTCGGGGAAGTCGACGTTCATGAACATCCTGGGATGCCTGGACAAACCGACGAAGGGGACGTATATACTCGACGGGATCGATGTCAGCCGTTTGACGCGGGACGAGCTGGCGCATATCAGGAACAGCAAGCTGGGGTTCGTCTTCCAGGGATTCAATCTTCTCTCGAGGACCTCGGCGATCGAGAATGTCGAGCTCCCTCTGCTGTACGGCACATCCTCGATCAAGGACAGGGAGGAACGGGCCGTCAGGGCGCTGACGATGGTGGGCCTCGGAGACAGGGTCCACCATTATCCCAACCAGCTTTCCGGAGGGCAGCAGCAGCGGGTCGCGATCGCCCGGGCGCTCGTCAACGACCCGAGTATCGTGCTGGCGGATGAGCCGACGGGGAATCTCGACAGCCGGACAAGCGTCGAGGTCATGGGGATATTCCAGGAGCTGAACGAAAAGGGGATAACGATCATCCTGGTGACGCACGAGCCGGATATCGCGCAGTTCGCGAAACGGCATATCATATTCCGCGACGGAAGAATAAAGTCGGACAGGAGCAATCCCTCTCCGAAACTTGCCGCCGAAGTGATCAGTGAACTCCCCGCTGTGGACCAGGAGGAGCCCGTATGAAAATACTGAACATCCTTATCTCCGCTTTCCGCGCCCTTCAGCGGAACAAGATGCGCTCGTTCCTGACGATGCTGGGGATCATCATTGGCGTGGCGGCGGTGATCGCCATGCTCGCGATAGGGCAGGGAGCGCAATACTCGGTCGAGCAGCAGATCTCTTCCCTCGGGACCAACGTGTTGATCGTCTACCCCGGCTCTCAGAACACGGGGGGGATCAGGGGCGGGGCGGGGACGACGACCACGCTCACGGAAGATGACTGCATTGCCATCCAGAGAGAGTGTCCGGCGGTGGGACTGATCTCGCCGGGGACCCGCGCAGGCGGACAGATCATCGCAGGCAACATGAACTGGGCCACCGGCATCGAGGGGACCGGCTCGGACTACCTGGAGATACGCAAATGGGGGATCGAGTACGGCGACTTCTACACGGATGCCGATATCAAAGCTGCGGCCAAAGTCTGCGTACTCGGCCAGACCGTGGCGAATGCGCTTTTCCCTGACGGGAGCCCGGTGGGTCAGACCATTCGGATTCGCAACGTTCCCTGCAAAGTGCTCGGCGTGCTGACGAAGAAGGGGCAGAACGCCATGGGTCAGGATCAGGACGACGTGGTCCTTGCACCCTGGACGACGGTCAAGAGGAGGCTCACCTGGTTTCCCTACCTGAGGCAGATCCTTGTGTCGGCCACGAGTCCGTCCAACATCCCCGTTGCACAGACGCAGATCACCGAGCTTCTCAGAATGCGGCACAAGATCGCGCCGTATGACGCCGATGATTTCTCGATACGGAACCAGGCGGACCTCGCCAACGCCGCGACAGCGACCACGCAGATCCTGACGATACTCCTGGCGAGCATCGCCTCGGTCTCTCTCCTTGTCGGAGGGATCGGCATCATGAACATCATGCTGGTGTCGGTCACCGAGCGCACCCGGGAGATCGGGATCCGCATGTCCGTCGGGGCCCGCTCGAGGGACATACTGACACAGTTTCTGATCGAGGCCCTGGTTCTCAGCCTCCTGGGGGGGATCACAGGGATACTTCTGGGTGTGGGGGGGTCCGGCGCGATTTCGACCCTGGCAAAGTGGCCTACGATTATCACGTTCTTCTCGATTCTCCTCTCGTTTGGCTTTTCGATCGCGATCGGAATCTTCTTTGGATTCTACCCCGCGAAAAAAGCGGCGATGTTGAATCCCATCGACGCTCTCCGGTACGAGTAAGGGGATCAGTCGGTGATAACGACCGAGGCGTTCCCGCTGTCGAACGAGACGCCGCTCTCAAGGAAGAGCATCTTGAGGAGATCGCGGTAGAAACCGTACAGGGGGAGCCCCCTGGCGATCTCCTCCCGGAGGGTGTCGCGGAGGAGCTTGAACGAGCGGTGCGACGGGCCGGCCATATGGTCGAGCTCGAGGTAGTAATTTGCCAGCGGCTGGACCTGTATTTCCAGCAACTGTTCCTGCCAGCGGACGACACTCTTCAGAGCCTTCCACCCCGTCTTCTTCATCAACGATGGTTCACAGGTGAGATAATCCTTCGTTTCGAGAAACTCCAGGAGCGGGGCCTCCGGGTCCATCGTCCCCCCTCCGTGTCGCGTCAGCCCGGCGGTCACCGACAGGTCGCATTCCCCCGCGCGCAGCTCCTCCAGCAGCCGGTGGACCCGCAGGCAGGCGGCATCGTCATCGCAGACGATCTTCAGACCGAAGATGTCCTTGATGTATTTACTGTACTGGCGCAGGTGCTTATCCCGCTCTACGATCCGGTCGAGGCCGAACATCTCGTCGGCCACTTTGTTCCAGAGTTCCTCCTCCGCTTTCACACGACTCGTGATCCTGTTAACGCCGCTCGTGGTTCGTCCGAGCGGTATGTACTCCACGAAGTTTGCCGAGAGCTCCAGCGGGACCCACTCCTCGCCGGTGCGGTAGCGGAATTGTCCCAGCATCTGGTTCCCGAGGTCGAGGTCGGTGTGTGAGAAGAGCGAATCGCGTGAGATCCTCTCCCGGATCAGGAAGGGGCGCTTTTCGCCGCCGGGGAGGACGCCGATGACATTGCTGTGGAGCTCGTATCCGCCGTCAAGCAGCCTTGTGCCGAGAACGTGCGACATGATATGCAGGTGGCGCTCGCCGTCGAGTATGCTCTGCTTGAAGGAATCCCGCACGCTGTTCATGAACGCGCGCGAGAGTTCGATCCGGACGTGGAGTCCGGGGTTCGCTTCCTGCTCCACCTTCTTCTCCGCCAGATAGGACATGAACTGGTGCAGCACGGGATCGTGCATGGCCATGTAGAGGGGGGAGCCTGCAGGGGGGAAGCCCGCGAAGGAGTCCATCAGTTCGCCGGAGCCGGCATGCTTCGTTTCAGTATCGCCTGGACGGTATCGATCCTCTCCCTGATCGACGGGTCGTTCGGCCGGAGTTGTGCGAGGTTCTCCAGGACCTCGAGCTCCGCGGAGTACTCTTTGGCGAGATCGTAGAGGTGGATCATCTGGCCGTAGATGTAGGGATTGGAGGGCACCCCTCCCGCGGTTTCCGCCTTGAACTGCTTTTCCAGCCGTCCGACGAGCGCCGTGAACGTTTCGATGCGTCCCAGCCGGTAGTACAGGAGGGCGAAGTCATACCCGTCTTCGAAAAGCATCGGAGTGGTTTGCCACGGCATCACCTTCTCCACGCGGTCGAGCACTTCGACGCTCTTCCGGAGATCGTGCCGGCCGTCCGATTCGTAGATGGCAAGGGCGCGGAACGCCGTGTGGAACCCGCTGATCATGCGCGCCTCGTTTTCATCGAGGACAATGGTGGAATCGGATGTGGAGCGGAACTTGTACCCGTACCGGGGAGTCCGGGAAAATCCCTCCGGTTCGTCGAACAGGTTCGCTTGCAGCACGACCGGATCGATCCCCATGTCCAGATGTCCCGCCTTGTACGGCACCAGCTTCCATGCCAGCCCGCAGAACCGGAGATAGTCGTCGATACCGATTTTGCTGTCCGGTGAGCACGTGATGGCGAAATAGACGGGTCGCTGCCACCTGTTGGTCTCGATGATGTGCTTGACCATGAAGTCCTGCACACGTATCGCTTTGGTCCTCCCGTACTGCAGTGTATTCCTCATCATGAATTCGATCTTCCCTCCCCCTCGGGCGTTCGTGTCGGGGGCGGGGGCGCTTCCGGGCGCTGTACCCTCCTGGGCTTCACGCCCCAGGGCTTCACGATTGTACAGGGCGGTATCTGTGGTGACCTCCCCCTGGTTTGTCCCCGGGGGGACGGGGATCGTGACGGTCTGCGGCTCCCACGGTATCAGACCTTCCATCCCCGCGATCCGTTTGTCCGGGATGCTGATCGGGACCGCCTTCGCCTCGGAGTAGTAGG
>DASVIU010000478.1:0-2050 GCA_036386275.1 Bacteroidota bacterium
ACGATGCGGCAATCGCCGATTATCTCGAGAGCCGGACCGGCCCCGCAGAGGGCCATCCCGCGATGCTGAGAATCCTGGCCGCCAGGGAGTATGACCTCCGCTACGGAGAGAATCCCCATCAACGGGGCTCGCTGTACGGGAACTTCTCGTCGCTGTTCCGCACTCTTCACGGCAAGGAGCTCTCGTATAACAACATCGTGGATATGTCGGCGGCGGCGCTGCTCGTCGCCGAGTTCGACGCGCCGACCGCCGCGATCATCAAACACACGAACCCGTGCGGCGTCGGCAGCGCCGGAACGACCGTCGATGCGTACGGGAAAGCGCTCGCGACCGACAGAACCTCCGCCTTTGGCGGCATCGTGGCCCTGAACCGGCCGCTCGACATGGAGTCAGCCGTGCGGATCAACGAGGTATTCACGGAGGTCATTCTGGCACCCGGGATACCGGCGGACGTCCTCGAGTTCCTCCGCAGGAAGAAGGACCGGAGGATCGTCGAGGTCCGGGCCGATCTCCGCGGGAGGCATGACCCGGATATCCGGAGCGTACCGGGGGGGTTCCTCATGCAGGATCCCGATACCGGCGAGATGAAGGGGGAGGGGTTCCGTGTCGTGACGCGCCGCTCCCCCACCGACGGAGAAACGGAAGCTCTCCGCTTTGCGTGGCGCGTGGCGAAGCACGTAAAATCCAATGCCATTGTCTATGCCGCCGCGGACAGGACGCTCGGCGTCGGCGCGGGTCAGATGTCGCGCGTGGAATCCGCCAGGATTGCGGCGGAAAAGGCAAAGGACGCGGGACTCGACATTCACGGCTCTGCAGTCGCCTCCGACGCCTTCTTCCCGTTTGCAGACGGGCTTCTGGAGGCGGTCCACGCCGGCTCCACTGCGGTGATCCAGCCGGGGGGATCCGTACGCGACGGAGAGGTTATCGCCGCCGCCGACGACAATGGCATTGCAATGGTCTTCACAGGAACACGGCACTTTCGCCACTAGCCACATCCATCACTAATCGTCTCCGCTCCCCCATGGGCATGTTCTCGCTGTTCTCTGCAGATCTTGCGATCGATCTCGGGACCGCAAATACTCTTATCTACGTCAAAGGAAAGGGGATCGTGCTGAACGAACCCTCGATCGTGGCGTTCGACCGGAACACCAAGAGGATCGTTGCCATCGGCAAGGAAGCCCAGGAGATGCTCGGGAGGACACACCGGGATATCCGCACGATTCGCCCGATGAAGGACGGGGTGATCGCCGACTTCGAGATGGCGGAGGGAATGCTCCGCGAATTCATCAAGAAGATCCATGCCAACTGGATGCCAAGCCGCCGAATCGTTGTCTGCGTCCCCAGCGGGGTGACCGAGGTTGAGAAGCGGGCGGTAAGGGATTCCGCGGAACACGCGGGGGCGAAGGAAGTGCACCTGATCGCGGAGCCGATGGCGGCCGCGATCGGCGTGGGACTGGATGTCGAGGCCCCGGTCGGCAACATGATTGTCGATATCGGCGGCGGGACGACGGAGATCGCCGTGATCGCGCTCTCCGGCATCGTCAATGAAGAGTCCGTCCGCATCGCCGGGGATGAGATGAACAACGCGATCATCCAGTTTTTTAAGAAGAACCACAACATCCTTATCGGTGAGCGGACGGCAGAAGCGATCAAGTGCGAGGTCGGCTCCGCGATGCCCCTGAAGGAGGAGATCACGATCCAGGTGAAGGGGCGCGACCTTGTCAACGGCATCCCCAAGACCACGGAGGCCAGCTCGGTCGAGATACGGGAAGCGCTCAGCGAGCCCGTCCTGGCGATCGTCCAGGCGGTGAAGCTGACGCTCGAACGGACTCCCCCCGAGCTCTCGGCCGATATTCTGGACCGGGGCGTGATGCTGAGCGGAGGAGGGGCACTTCTGAAGGGGTTGGACGAGCGGCTCCGCCTGGAGACGAGCCTGCCGGTCCATGTCGCCGAGGACCCGCTGACGGCTGTCGTCCGCGGAACGGGAAAGGTCCTGGACAATCTCGGCAAGTATTCGAAAGTGCTCATCAAGAGCCGCCGTTACTGAGTC
>DASVIU010000479.1:0-1673 GCA_036386275.1 Bacteroidota bacterium
GCAAACCAGGTGCGTGAGAAGGCTTCACTTGCCGCTTCCGTGGGGATCGAGGGATCCGAGTGGGGGAAAATCGTTTTCTGGGCCGGGAAGAAGACAAACCCGAACGTCGGCGTCTACGGCGAGACGATCGAGGGGCAGGAGACCAATGACTGGACGGTGGCAACGGGCCGCGGGCTCATCGGACAGGACATCGACATGTCACGGCACGTGATCGTCCTGGGATCGGCCGTCGCGGAGAAGCTCTTCCCGGCATATGTCGACCCCCTGGGGGAGACCGTGCGGGTGGAGGAGGGCGTCTACCAGGTGATCGGCGTGTACACGAAGAAAGGGGCATCGCTCGGGGGGAACCAGGACAACTTTGTCGTCATACCCCTCACGACGTACTTTCAGAAGTACGGGAAATCGAACCAGGATCTTCACATCATGGTCAAAGCGCTCAACAAGGATGTGATGGACGACGCCATCGAGCAGGTCCGCGGGATTCTCCGGACCGCCCGGAGCCTCCATCCGGGGGCGGAAGACGATTTCAGCTATTATTCGAACGATTCGCTTGTCAAACAGTTCAATGACTTCACGCTCTACCTCAGAATGGGAGTGCTGCTTGTGAGCTGCATTGCACTGCTCGCCGCGGGGATCGGGATCATGAACATCATGCTTGTCTCGGTGACTGAGCGGACGCGCGAGATCGGGATCCGGAAATCCATTGGAGCGCAGCGGTCCGACATCCTCTCTCAGTTCATGATCGAAGCTGTCATCCTGTGCGAAATCGGCGGCCTGGTGGGCGTTCTCGCAGGGATCGGGGGTGGGAACGTGGTCAGCATACTCACGAATTCTCCCGCTGTGATCCCGTGGGACTGGGTTGGTATCGGGCTCGTTTCCTGCTCGATCGTCGGGTTCGTGTTCGGAGTCTATCCGGCATGGAAGGCGGCAAACCTGGATCCGATCGAAGCCCTCAGGTACGAATGACGTCCTTCCGGTCTTCCGGCCTGTCCGCCGTCGTGAACTTCTCCGCGATTTTCCCGCGCTCCGGCGTCACACTCCTGGCCGCGGGAATCATGTTCTCCCTGTGCCTCTCCTTTCCCTCGTCCCTCGCGGCACAGGAAAAGAGCGACAGCCCGGTCTTCAAGAAATACCGTCCGCCGCCTCAGCCCCCGCTCGTCGTGCAGTCCGATGCGCTGTACCAGATGTGGGAGACGTTCATCGTCACTCGCAAGGCGAACGCCGGGGACGTTCTTGCCCAGCACGAGCTTTCCATCCGGTACCTGCTCGGCCGGGGTGCGGCGACCGACACCCTCAGGGCGGCCTACTGGATGCGGAAGGCGTCCGACCAGAGTTACACCCCCGCGATGTTCAATTTTGCGATCATGTGCTACAACGGCTGGGGGGTTCCGTGGGATCCTTTTGAGGCGTACAGGCTGTTCCGCTCCTGTGCTCAGAAGAACATGGTGGAGTCGGAGTATGCAATGGCGCAATTCCTCACGGAGGATCTCGTCGTACCGCGTAACTTCGACTCCGCGTACGTCTGGGTGAAGAAATCGGCGGATGGGGGGTACGCGCCTGCGAAGGAAGCACTTGCCCGGCTGGAGAAGATGGGACTCGGACCGGGCCGCCAGGACAGCGTGAAGGCTCCTCCCGTGAAACCGCCGAATACCGGGCTGGTGTTCCTCGATTTT
>DASVIU010000480.1:0-5467 GCA_036386275.1 Bacteroidota bacterium
AAGGGATATGAGGGGCTGACGGCGGGGGACGATTTCAATCCCTGCCGCAATGACGACGCCAACATCTGATTTCTTGAAGTTGTCAAACACATGTGCCGGATCGTCCGCCTTTCCCACAAGGAAATCGAATTTCGGTCCGACGGCGGCGTACGGGACAAATCCGACTTTCCCCGCACGTAGCTTCACGAGCATCGCCAGATGAACATAGTCCAGGCGGGGAGTACTTCCCGCCGGACCAGGGGAAAGTCCGGTGGGCTGATGCGGCACTTCTGCAATCTCTTCAGCAGTGACCTTCCTCCCCTCCTGCGCGTACGCAGATTCGAGAACAAGGCTCAACGTCGGCATATTGAGGAATTCGACAAAAGCACCTGCGGAGAATCCCCACCGGATTGCACGCGGTATCACGGGAGAGGAGGTCGCGCTCGTAATCGTGAGGAGCTGGTATCCCCCCACCGCTCCCCCTTCGACGCCCCAGCCCCGGATCATCTGGGCGCGGCACGCAGACGAGGCGGCAAAGACGAGGAGGAGAAGAACGGCGTGGCGCTTCATGGTATCGGGCGGCTGTCAGACCAATAAGCGAAGAATCGGCCAGTTTTGCAACCCGCAGGCGCGGCTTACCAGCGGAGGACCGCCCCTTCCACGGCCAGTCCCGGGCCCATGGCGATCATGACGCCGACGTCTCCTTTTTCCGGCCGGGAGCTTTTCATCGTTTCATCGAGAACAAAAAGGACTGTGGGAGAGGACATGTTTCCGAAGTTCCTGAGCACGCACCTGCTCTGCTTCAGCTGGTCTTCCGATAGTCCGAGCTCGTCCCTGATGCTGTCGATGACCTTCCTCCCGCCGGAATGGATGATCCAGTGATCGACATCTTCGCGGCGAAGTCCGTTCTGCAGGAGAAGCGAGTCGAGGAGCCGGCGGACGAGCACGCCCGCCTCATCGCGTATGTCCTTCGAGAGGATGATCCTGAGCTTCCCCTGGAGTGTCTGGAACCCGACCGTGTGGAGGAACGAAGGCTCCAGGAGTGTGTCAAAGGCCACGATGCCGGGACCTCTCCCCTCTCCGTCGTTCGCGACGATGACCGCGGCGGCTCCGTCGGCGCAAATGGCATTCCCGACGACAGTCTCGAGCGACTCGTCGATGTAGTAGCAGGCCGAACAGACTTCCACTGTCAGCAGGAGCGCCTTCCGCTCCGGATATGCCATCACGTAATCGTACGCCCGCTGCAGGCCGGGCATCGCTCCCGCGCACCCCATCCCCACCAGGTCCGCCCGCTGAAGGTTCGTGCGGAGACCCAGGTCTTTTATGAGTATTGCCGACAGGCCCGGACAGAGGTACCCGGTACATGTCACCGCCACAATGAAATCGACATCGCCGGGAGCCGCTCCCGCGTCTGCAAAGCACCGGAGGACCGCCTCCCTTCCAAGCGAGACCGCATGCTGTTCGAACCGCGCGTGGAGGACGTCCGCCGATTCGTCCGGCACGAACGTCTCCTTGTCGAATGAGAGGTGCCTGAATTCGATATCGCTGTTCATGAATATCTGTTCGATCCTGGGGTTGCGGTACATGGGGACGAACTTCCGGGAGAGATCGTAGATCTCGCGCTGGGAGTAGCGAAATGGAGGGTTTGCTCTTCCGATGCCTGTGATACGGGGTTGCGGCGGCATAGATCTCCCACAGTTGAATGAATGCGGGCCCCCCGTGCACATGCCCCGGGACCACTCAATCAACACGCGGGGGGGGAAAACAATTCCCTGTTCAGGATCAGGCCGGTTGCGGCCGCGGGGAGTAGAGCTCGAGGAACTTTGTGAGGTGCTCGAATATGGGCGCGGCTTCCGTGAACTGCATCAGTTCCATGCGGATCCGTGAAACATGCGGGAGCCCCCTGAGAAAACCGGAATAGTGCTTCCGGAGTTCAATGACGCCTGCACGTTCTCCCTTATGCTCGACGGAGAGTCGGAGGTGTTCGCGGAGGAGGTCGACCCGCTCTTCGATTGACGCATCCGGGAGCAGCTCGCCCGTGGCGAGATAATGTTTTGCCTGCCGGAATATCCACGGGTTGAGGACCGCGCCGCGGCCGATCATGACTGCGTCACACCCCGTGTTCGTGAAGACATCCCTGACGTTCTCCGGCGTCATGATGTCGCCGTTCACGATCACAGGGATACCGACCGCCTCCTTGATCTTCGGGATCCAGCTGTAATCGACGGCCCCCTTGTGCCCCTGTTCGCGCGTCCTGCAGTGTACGGTGAGTGCCGCGATCCCGGCGTTTTCACACATCCTGGCCACATCGACGATGCGGATGCTGGCCGCGTCCCACCCGAGACGGGTCTTGAGCGTGACGGGCACCTTCACGGCTTTGACGACGGTGGAGGCGATCGTCTCCATTTTCGGGAGGTCGCGCAGGAGTCCCGCGCCGGCTCCCCTCATGGCGACATCGCGCACCCAGCAGCCGCAGTTGATGTCAATAAGGTCCGGGCCCAGGTTTTCGGCGAGATGCGCCGCACCTTCCATCGCGGCGATATCGCCGCCGTAGATCTGTATGCCGATGGGGCGTTCCTCCTCCCGGAAGAACATCTTCTGCTGCGTCTTCCGGGAACCGCGGACGAGCCCGTCCGAATTCACAAACTCCGTGTAGACGACGTCCGCCCCCATCCGTTTGCAGATCGAGCGGAACGGGAAATCCGTGACGTCCTCCATGGGAGCGAGGAGTATCCCCTCCTCGAGGTCAATGTCGCCGATTCTCACACGTGAAAGATACTCAAATTGCGCCGCAGATCCAACGCGCATCACAGAGGTTCACCGCTCCGCCATCTGGCGACCTGCCGTTGCCAGAACGTTTCATACGCCCCCTGCCTGTACAGGATGTAGTCCTCGACAGTCACTCCGTCTCCCGACCTGATCACGCGTTTGAAGACGTACGTGTTGTCATTCGCATTTCCGGACAGGCTGTAGTACCATGTCTGCATATCGAAGTGATTGCTTACCTCCGCGGGGGGACCCAGCACGCAGTAGAGCATTCCCCGATCGGTCCTCCACCCTTCCCGGACAATCGTGAAGAGCCTGTTGGCCTCCTCCACCCTCCCGTAGTACTTCCTGATAAGCGCGGAGGCCCGGTCGGGATCTCCGGTGAACGATAACCAGAACGCTTCGAAATTCTTCCGCTGATCCTCCGGGCCCGACACGTGCCGAAGCGCTGTCATCTCTTTATCCGTGGCGATGTATACCGCGGCATCGATGAGCTCGCCAAACGTGACGGGGCGGGGGAAGCCGGGCCCTTTGATGGAATAGTACCGGGAGGCGGAAAGAGCGGTGTCGGCCCCCCCGGGAATCCGGGTTGCGGCCGTGACATCGATCCTGTACATCCCCTGGCGGAGCGGGGGGATCCAGAATTCCAGCAATTCGTTCCTGTGTCCCGCGCGCACGGTCCGTGAGACGTCATACGCGGTGTCCGGCCTGTCGAAGTCGATCAGCGAATGGCCGAGCGGCACCGGAAGGATGGAAAAATAGAAGGGAGGGAGCGCGGCGCTCGTATCTGCGGCAAACCTGAGAACGCGCAGTTCGATGCGCGAATCCGATGTGGCCGGAAAGTTGTAGGCTCCGACCGTACATCCTGTCGAATCCTTCCCCACGGGGACGAAAAATGAGACCCGGGGAAGTATTGCGCCGTCCCGTTTCCCGGCGATAAGGGTGATCCGCCCGAGTGCCGGGCGCAAGTCCGCCAGGTCCGCGATCGTCACGCTCTGCGCCCTGGAGGCCTTCCGGGCGTCGATCAGGTCCTCCAGTGTGACATCGACCCGGTACGAACCGGGAAGCGCGCCGATACGTTTCCGGGACATGATCGGCCCGGACGATTGGGTGGACTCGTAGCGTTCGACAAACGTCGTTTCCGCCCACGACACCTCTTCGACGAGCTGACCCGCGGACCGGTCGCTCAGCCGGGCGGTGATCTCATAGCGGGCACGAAAGCCCCCCGCGGCTTTTTCGAATATGAGAGACGGAAACGGGATGCTCAGGAACAGATCAAGGGCGGAGAGAGAATCCCCTTGCGCCTGCACCGTCTCGATGTCGAAACCCGCAGCGCCCGTGCGATAGGAGGAGGTTTTCCCTGCATCGGCCGAATCGAGCGCCGGGGGACCGAAGCATCCGGCACACAGAAGGGGGATGATCACGGGCGAGAGCAGGGCGGCCGGAGATGCTGCGCGCAGCACTTCTTCGTCTCGTCTTTTTTTTATGAGCGTGCCAGGTTCTTCAGGATCCGCGTGAGACCTGCGAAGTTGTATTTCAACAGGAGGAAAAGCCTGTAGGGGACAAGCGGACCGAGCGACGCGAACGCTCCGGCCGCGTTTTCAAGATGCGGGATGTCGACACAATCCCCTTTCTGGGCGACAATGACGCTCTGAGGTGTGATCCCGAGAGCGGGGATCCCCGTCCATGCATGCGCCACTGCGAACCCGGTGTCGCCGAGGAGAGTCAGCAGATCCCTTCCGTAATTCCGGTATGTGAGCGTGTGTCCTCCTCCGCCATGATACTCCGGCTCCATCAGGAGAACGTCCTTGCTGCCGGTGGTATCCACGCGTCGGATCGTGGCCGGTTGTGCGTGCGTGTAGGGAACGGTGAGGAGGAGCTTCCCTCCGGGCTTGAGCGTGCGGAAGATCTCCCTGTACCCGGCCGCGTCATCCCGGACATGCTCGAATACGTCCGAAGCGATGACGACGTCGAACGTGCTGTCGCCGAAGTGCAGGTCCTGGAAATCCGCGAAGAGGCGGGGTTCCGTTCCCCCCGCAATCTTTGCGGGGTCGTACTCGGTCGCGTAGTAGTCGAACTTGTCATCGAGCATCACCGGGTAGGACCCGCGCGCACTCGACTCGAGTATCGCCACGGAACGGTTCCGCGGCCACCCGTGGAGAGGGACACCTTCGTTTCCTGTCACCTTCGCAAGCCAGTAGATGACCCCGCGGAGGCGTGAGGACGATGCGCAGTTCCCGCAGAGCATCCCTTCCCGGGCCCCTTCGGGCAGAAGGAACTCTCCTTCCCAACCACATATGTTGCATTGACCCGCCGGCATGGTCTCAACCTACGGAACACTCTCCATTTTTTCAATCTTTCTTTGAATCTCCCGGCCGGCCGTTCATTGGCTTTTCCCGGGGGAATTGAGGATATTGGACGAATTAAATTGTGAGAGCGCGAATGCCCGGCCTGAAACCCGTCACGTATGAACAGTATACTCTTGCAAACGGGCTGACAGTCATACTGCACCACAACTCCGCCTCCCCTGTCGCCGCGGTCATGGTAATGTACCACGCCGGGTCGAAGAACGAAACGCCGGGACGGACCGGGTTGGCGCACCTGTTCGAGCACTTGATGTTCAAAGGCTCGGAACATGTCGCAGACGGAGACCATTTCCGGCTCCTGCAGGAGATCGGCGCGACGGTCAACGGTTCGACGTCAGAGGACCGGACAAATTACT
>DASVIU010000481.1:0-6397 GCA_036386275.1 Bacteroidota bacterium
GGCTGGACGATCAATGTCGCCACGATCATACACAGCGATGAAGCGCTTCTCGCCGTCGGGTTCATATTTACCGTCCATTTCTTTAACACCCACCTCCGCCCGGAGAAGTTTCCGATGGACATTGTCGTCTTCTCGGGCCGCATGCCGGTGGAGGAATTCCGCGAGGACAAGCCGGCGGAATATGACGCGCTGGTAAGCGCAGGGAAGCTGGACGAGCACCTGGTGGACTCGTATCCTCCGATCGTCATCCGCACAATCCGCGCCTTCGCGTGGACCGCGCTGGGGCTGGGCTTCGGCATTGTTGTGTGGATCATCTACGCGATGTTGTTCGCGTACCGGTAAAAACCAATGGCAAATCTCGTTTTGAACTCGTACATTTTTCTACCAACATCACAAGGAGGACCCTCTGCATGAGAACACTAAACGCAATGGTCGCGATAATCGTCGCCACCCTGTTCCTGGCCGGATCTGCCGCCGCCGACAACAAATTCGTCGGGGCGAAGTTCTGCGGCATGTGCCACAAAGCAAAAGACAAGGGAGAGGCGTTCCTTGTCTGGGAGAAGAGCGCGCATGCGAAGGCGTTTGAGACGCTGAAGTCCAAGGAGGCCGAAGATTTTGCGAAGAAGAGAGGCCTGAAAAAGCCGGCGGCGGAAAGCCCCGAATGCCTCAAGTGCCACGTGACGGGGGGCGGGTTCGCGACGAACGTTGAAGCGACATTCAAGAAAGAGGAGGGCGTGACCTGCGAGGCTTGTCATGGCGCCGCATCCGGTTTCAAGATGATCCATTCCAAAGGGGACAAGGCAAAGTCGATGGCGGCGGGCATGATCCTTCCGGACAAGACCGATGCGAAGTTCTGCGAAACATGCCACAACTCTGAAAGCCCCACGTTCAAGGGGTTCAAGATTGCGGAAATGTGGGCCAAGATCGAGCATCACGGTCCGCCGAAGAAGTAGTCACTATGATCTCCCGCGGGATCCCTCCGGGGGTCCTGCGGGATCGCTCCCGGTTCTAAGGATGGATTGATGAGAAGAATCCTACCGAATTCGTTCTATAATCCCGCGACCCTTGCGGGAGCCCTCATCGCAGGGATCAGCTTCGGCCTGATCCTCTTCCTGATGCTCCTGGAGACCCTGTCAGGATCTCCGAAGCCCTACATGGGGATCATCGCCTTCGTCATATTGCCGGCGATCCTCGTCGTGGGACTCATCATCGCCTCACTCGGCGTGTGGCGGGAACACAGGCGTGCGCGCGCCGGAATCAGGATCGAACATCACCTTCCGCAGATCGACTTCAACAACCCCCGCCACCGTACGGCGTTCGGGTTTGTTGCGATCGGCACCGTTCTGCTCCTCCTGTTCTCGGCATTCGGCAGCTTCAAGGCCTATGAGCATACAGATTCCGATCAGTTCTGCGGGGAGAGCTGTCACACGGTCATGGAACCCGAGTATACCGCGTACCAGTACTCTCCGCATGCCCGTGTCGGATGCGTGAAATGCCATATCGGTCCCGGGGCGGGATGGTTTGTCCGGTCCAAGCTTTCGGGTACGTACCAGCTCTATGCGGTGACGTTCAACAAATTCCCGCGCCCGATCCCCACGCCGATCTCGAACCTGCGTCCGGCGCAGGAAACGTGTGAGCAGTGCCACTGGCCGAAACAGTTTTTCAGCGAGAAGGAGATCAAGAACACCTACTTCATGTCTGATGAGAAGAACACACGGTGGTCCCTCAACCTCCTCATCAAGATCGGGGGAGGGAACATCGAAGCCGGACCCACCTCCGGGATCCACTGGCACATGAACATTGCAAATGAATTGACATACATTCCGGCCGACTCGGCCCGTCAGATCATTCCCTGGATCCGCTCGAAGCACCCTGACGGCAAAGTGACGGTCTATAGGAGCACCGAGAGTACGCTGAGCGACGAGGAGCTCGAGAAGCGTCCTGTGCGCCGGATGGACTGTATCGACTGTCACAACCGTCCCACGCACATCTATCAAGCGCCGGCCCGCTCTGTGAACCACGTGATGGAGCTGGGGTGGATTGATCCGTCGCTTCCGGGTGTCAAGGCGCTTTCGGTGCGCGCACTGGAGTACCCCTACTCTTCCGCCGCCACGGCGATGGACAGCATCAAGCTCATCGTCGAGGAGTTCTATGCGTCGAACCATCCAGGGATTGCCGCTTCGAGCAGAGGAGCGATCGGACGGACGGTGGATGAGCTCCGGAAGATCTACAGCCGCAACTACTTCCCGTTCATGCGCGTGAACTGGAAGACATACACGGACAACATCGGCCACATGTATTACCCCGGCTGCTTCCGCTGTCACGACGGCAAGCACGTGACGGACAGCGGGGTGGTTCTCTCGAAGGACTGCAACATGTGCCACACGATCCTCGCGCAGCAGTTCCAGCAGGACACGCTCAGGCTCTCCCTGGGAGGCATCGACTACCGCCACCCTGTGGATATCGGCGATGCGTGGAAGGAAACGAACTGCAATGAATGTCATAACTCCAACTAGCCGGAAGATATGATGTCATCACGCCCGGACGACAATGCACCTCTGTTTCCCCCGCCGGTGGCGGGTCAGGCCCTGCCTTCGGCTGGGGAACAGAGGCGGGATTTCCTCAAGCTCGCACTCGGAGGAGGTTTCATCGCCTGGATCGCGGCCGTGCTCTACCCGGTGTTTTCCTATCTGAAGCCTCCGAAGCAGGCCGAGGTCGAGGTGACGAACGTGAAGGTGGGGAAGCTCGGCCAGATCGAGAAGGACTCAGGGACGATCGTCCGGTTCGGGTCGAAACCGGTGATTCTGATACGGACCGCCGCCGGAGATTTTCATGCGTTTTCTGCAACATGCACGCACCTCGACTGTACCGTGCAGTACAAAAAGGACATCGGGGTGATCTGGTGCGCCTGCCATAACGGAAAGTACGACCTCACGGGGCGAAACATCTCCGGTCCCCCTCCGCGCCCGCTCGAGGAATACCGTGTCATTGTCCAGGGGGACGAAGTTTCCGTCTCGAAGAAGACATGAAGAAGCCCCTGCAGAAATTCTATGCCTGGCTGGACGAGAGGGCCAAGATCAGCGACCTGGTCCAGTTCATGGGAAAGAAATACGTCCCCGTCCATCGCCATTCCGTCTGGTACTATTTCGGCGGGGTCGCCCTCTTCCTGTTCATCATCCAGGTCACGACCGGTATCCTCCTCCTCCTCTACTACAAGGGGAGCGAACAGCTCGCGTTTGAGAGCATACAGTTCATCATGTCGAAAGTGCAGTTCGGCTGGCTCGTCAGGTCCATACACAGCTGGGCCGCCAACCTGTTTATCCTTGCCGCGGTCATCCATATGTTCAGCGTGTATTTCGAGCGGTCCTACCGGAATCCCCGCGAGATCACATGGCTGACCGGCATGCTGATGCTGTTCCTCGGACTCGGCTTCGGGTTCAGCGGCTACCTTCTGCCATGGAACGAGCTGGCGTTTTTCGCAACGAAAGTCGGGACGGATATCGCGGGGGTGGTTCCCGTGGTGGGCAAACCGCTCATGATTTTCCTCCGCGGGGGGGAGGATGTGACCGGCGCGACGCTTTCGCGGTTCTTCGGCTTCCACGTGGCCCTGTTTCCCGGCATATTCACGTTCCTTCTCGTCGTTCACCTGCTTCTGGTGCAGAGACAGGGGATGAGCGAACCCCTCGGCCTGGATGCGGAACATGACCGGAAGACGATGCCCTTCTTCCCGAATTTCATGCTCCGGGACGTCCTGCTCTGGCTTATCGTGCTGAACGTGCTTGCGGTGCTGGCGGTGTTTTTTCCCTGGGAACTCGGGAGGAAGGCCGACCCGTTCGCTTCTGCTCCCGCGGGGATCAGACCGGAATGGTACTTCCTGTTTATGTTCCAGAGTCTGAAGTACGTCCCTCCCAGGATCCTGTTCCTCGACGGAGAAGTGCTGGGGATCGGACTTTTCGGCATCGCGGGACTCATCTGGCTCCTCGTCCCCTTCTGGGACAGGAAGAGCGCCCGCGGACTCCGGAGCAGGACGATCTCCTACGTCGGCATCGGCGTGGTTGCCTACATTCTCGTCTTCACAATACTCGGATGGTTTTTGTGAAACAGGTCCTCCTCCCGGCTGCGGCTCTCGCATGGATTCTCCTCGTGTCCGCAATTCCCTCCCGCGCGGACACGCGGGACGGCTGCCTGACATGTCACCAGGGACTCGGAGACAAGCCCTCCGCGCTCTTCGCGCACGATGTCCACGCCGCCCGGGGGGTCACCTGTGCCGGCTGCCACGGTGGGAACGCGGCGACCGACGACATGGAACAGGCTATGAACAAAACGGCCGGGTTCCTGGGAAAACCCGCCGGTGATGAGATCTCCCTGATGTGCGCCCGGTGCCATTCGGATTCCCTGAAGATGGCGGGGTTCCACTCGAGTATCCCCACGGGCCAGTTTGCCGCTCTCCAGCAGAGCGTCCATGGCCGTCTCTCTCTGAACGGGAAGGAACGGATCGTCCAGTGTACGACATGTCATGGTGCACACGGGATACTTGCTGTCACCGATCCTTCCTCCCCCGTGCATCCCCTGAATGTCGTTGCGACCTGCACGTCCTGCCACAACAATGCAAAGTACATCCGCCAGTATAATCCGGGACTGGCGGTCGATCAGCTCGAGAAGTACCGGACGAGTGTCCACGGGGTCCGGAATGCAGCGGGGGACGGCCGCGTTGCCGAATGCGCGAGCTGCCACGGAAGCCACGGAATCCTCCAGGCAAAGGATGTCAGGTCGAGAGTGTACCCGACAAACCTCCCGGGGACTTGCGCCTCGTGCCACAGCGATCCGGAGCATATGCGCGGCTACGGGATCCCCACGGATCAGTTCGCAAAGTACTCCGCGAGCGTTCACGGGATCGCCCTCCTGCAAAAGAGGGACCTGGGCGCCCCGGCCTGCAACAGTTGCCACGGCAACCACGGTGCAACCCCCCCCGGTGTGGAATCCATCTCCAAGGTCTGCGGTACCTGCCATGCATTGAACGCCGATCTGTTCTCCTCCAGTCCGCACAAGGGGGCGTTTGACGCGGCAAATCTGCCGGAGTGCGAAACCTGCCACGGGAACCATGAGATCCTTCCTGCGACCTCCGCACTCCTGGGTGTCGGACCGGATGCAGTCTGCTCGCGGTGCCACTCCTCCGGGGACGCGGGGTACCGCACCGCCGGGACGATGAAGGCCCTGGTTGATAGTCTGGAATCAGGAGAGAAGAAGGCTGGTGCGCTTGTGGAGGAGGCCGAGCAGAAGGGGATGGAGATTGCCGAGGCAAAATTCAGACTGCGCGACACCCGCCAGGCCGGGCTGGAGGCGCGGACGATGGTCCACTCGTTCGACGGGGCAAGGTTCGCAGCGGTGATAGGGAAAGGGCTTGCAACGAATTCGTCCGTCACAGAAGAGGCGACGAAAACGATTCAGGAATTTTATTTCAGGCGGATCGGCCTGGGGATCGCGACGCTGATCATCACGGTGCTGGCGCTCTCTCTTTACGTCTACGTCCGTCGGATCGAGCGCCGCCAGGCCGGGGAGGGGAAGATGACAGGGGGGCCGCCGATCCATTGATATGCCTTTATGAAGGAGGAAATGCACACGTGAAACGCCGGGCACTTACAGCACTCTTGCCGCTGCTCATCCTGGGGGCCCCTTCCGCTCACGCCCAGCTCGTTAACGGGAGGTTCACGACATCGTTCTACACGTTCCAGCGGTTTGACACCGTGGGGAGTTCCAGGACGTACCTCCGGGCATTCCAGTCGGTGCAGCTCTCCATGGCGCAGCACGACTTTTCTGTCCACGCCTACCTCCAGGGGGCGGTCAACGGCACGAACGAGTTCGGAGACAACGGGAACGTCCGGTTCTACAACATGTACTTCCGCTGGGCCAATATCGGGAAGATGCTCGATCTGAGCCTCGGGCGCCAGGCGGTCTACGCGGGTGTGGGGAACGGGACAATAGACGGCCTCACGGCCCGTGCCAGGATCCTCAACGATAAGATCACGGTCACGGGGTACGGGGGGGCGTCCGTCAATGACGAATATACGGGTGTCCGGAAAGACTGGCATGACAACCTTAACCTGGGGGGACAGGTCCTTACCACGCTCGTTCCGGACGCGCAGATCGGACTGAGTTACATGTACAGGGGGGAAGAGCGTGACAGCTATGTCGCGCAGAGGGAAACGCAGCTTGGCGACAGCCTGAAGACATACCTCTATATCCCGTTTATGATCGGAGGCGGATCGATCGCCGAACAACTCGGCAGCGCCGACGCGTCATGGTCGTACGGGAGGATCGTCTCGGTGTACGGGAGGTACGATTACGATTTCAACTACAAAGAGACCTCCCGGGGCCAGGGATCGGTGCGTGTGAATGT